>JAGWZB010000300.1 GCA_018969045.1 Planctomycetota bacterium
CTTGCGGATCGTTCTGAAATCTGGAAACAGTACACGCTGATCATCGAGCCGTTCCTGCTCAAGAACATTGATTCCAAGACGTCATCGGATACCATTGGCTCGCCGCTGCGAACGTTGCAGAAATCTCAGGAGTGGTTTAGCAATCTTCAACAAGCTTGCTCGGGTTCGGCAGCTCCAGTGATTGAACTCTTACAGTCATCCGTAGAGCAGCGATTGCAATTCGAAGCCCAGAGAATGGCTCACGCTTGGTTGCATCGCTGGATCGCGTTCCATGCAGGCATCAGTGTTATGCTTGGGGTACTCTTGATCATTCATATCATTCAGTCCCTCAACTACTTGTAAGCGACCTAGGAACCAGGACCAGCGTTATGGCGATTACAGGAAAGCAGCGATCCAGAAGAATCGATCGACGCTATACCGATTCGGTCGATACCTCGATCCTCTGGAAACGCCGGCTCGGATGGGCTGGACTGGCACTGGGCTTGGCCTACGGACTCTGGTTGCTGAACCCTTCGGCGGCTAAGCAGTTTAGCGCTGGCGAGCTTTCCAAAGCCCACCACGCGTGGAATCAGACTGGTTGTGAGAAATGCCATGAGCGACTAAGCCCGATCAAAACCACAAGTTTCGGCAGCAGTTCTGCAATCCAAAGCAACAACGATCGGTGCAACAAATGCCACGATATCCCCGAGCATTACCCTAAAAGGGTCAAACCCACCGCGCTTGCTCAGGAAGCATGTGCTCAGTGCCATCATGAACACCTTGGGGGCAATCACAATCTACTTGATATCTCCGATGAGAACTGCGTCCGATGCCATAAAGACCTTAGCCAGCTTGCAATCAACAGCCCCAATCCCGTTTTGAACATTTCCAGCTTCGACCCCAACACCACCGGAGCACATCCCAAGTTCAAAGGACTCATGCAGGATACCGGAACGATTCACTTCAGTCATATCCAACACATGCGTCCCGGACAACCCGCCGAAGTCGATGCGCGGAATGCAAAGAAGTTCACATCCCTTAGCCCGAGGTTTCAACCGCAATACCTGGCTCGAGTGGATAACGATGGATTGGTTCAACTAGACTGCGGCGATTGCCACGTCAGATCCAACGATCAAGTCATCTATCAACCCATCGATTACCAGAAGCATTGCCAAGCATGCCACCAACTCGATGTACCCCACAAACTCGACATGCTGGATATGAAATCCTTGAAAGAGGATGTGTTCGCATCACAAAGCCGTACCCTGAAACGATTGCTCGATGCTGTTTCGATAAATCCTGTGACAGAAGCCTCCCCATCCTCCAAACAAAACGATGCAAAAGCGATCGAATCGATGCTTGTCGAAAAGTCCAAGCAAAGCGCCTCAGGCCAGGATTTGATCAAATTGATCGAAACTGGAAGTCCATCGGTACGTACGGAGGTTTATAAGACTTTCGGCTGCGCCAAGTGCCATCAACTCGAATCGGATCCTCCGCAGGGCCCTCCAAGCACTCGTATCGTAAAACCCAGCGGGATTAAAACCCAATGGCTAAGCGATGCGAGTTTTACCCATTCGGCTCACGAAAACATCGAATGCAACAGATGCCACAATATGGAATTGAAAGACAAGGTCAAGACAAGCGAGCCGCAACAACCCTCAGGTGGATTGGCCAGTCAGGTCCTTATCGGTGATATCGATAACTGCCGCACGTGCCATATCGTGAATGAAAAAGACCGATTCGAAGCTCGGGAGGCCGGTAATCTTCGTGTGGCAACTGGGGATTGCATCGATTGCCATCGCTACCATCATGATCCATCAAAAGTTAATCCCGGTTATGCATCGGGACTTCCGCTCGCTGGACGGCTCGATGAAGGTCCACTCGGGTCCAATCAGGATTCGGTTCAATGAAGATGCCTGGTTGCAACAATCTGGTTCGGCTTCTAAGCGGACTTTTTGCAAGCGTCTGCTCAGTGAGTTTTGCCCAAGATCCATCCAGCACACCGACGATCCATCGATCCAATTATCTGGTCAAACAGGACTGCAATTCGGCAAACTGCCACGGCAATTCAGTGATCACATCGGAACTATGGAACCAGTCTGGCGAAATTTGGTTTTCCCAGGATCCTCATTCATTCGCCTTCGCGAATCTCCTAAGCCCCGAATCTTTGAAAATCGTATGCAACTTGTGGTCCAGCCAGGATGCTCCTCCTGAAAACGTGGATCATCCAAAGTACCGTCAATTCCTAGAAGTTCATTGTGTCGCTTGCCATGCTAGCGAAGTTTCGCCATTGGCTCAGCGACTCTCTGGTGTCGATTGCCAGTCATGCCATGGTAGCCAGTTGGCTTGGGATACCAGCCACTATCCCGAAAATTCACAGAAATGGACCAAGGCGAATCGCGCTGCGTTTTTTAAAAACAACAAACGCGAGCCCATCGATACCCAGTCCCCTTGGATACTCGCAAGCGTGTGTGGTTCCTGCCACGTCGGGCAACTGAACCGGTCCGGAGTGATCCCGTTTGATGATCAGTCAAGCCTTCCGGTTCAGCAACGTGAAGTTTCCCATCAGCTCATGGCTGCAGGTCACCCCCCAACCTACTTTGAACTTGGTCAGTATCTGCGTCGATATCCAAAGCATTGGTGGGATGCGGGGATGCCTATTCCCAAAGGACTTAACGCCGAAGACCAAAAACAAACGTTGGATACCATTTCAGGCAGCTCGCTAGAAGCTTGGCGGGTTGGAAAGATTGTCAATGCACTGCAACGTCTCGAATTGCTAGAACATCGCCTTGGACTGCCCGAATGGCCCGAATTCACAGAGCATCGCTGTACCAGTTGCCACCATCCGATCGACCCTCCTAATCGCTCAGTCTCGCGTTTTAAACGTTCCACTGCCCAGTGGGATGGCTGGTACCTCGAACAAGTTGATCTTGCTTTGGAACTCACTCAATCTACCCACACGCCCTCGGGGAGTCCTCCCTTTGCCGGGGGACCACTGCAAAAATGGAATCTTGCGCGGCTCCATCTGCAGTCCCTGCTCGCAAACCCTCATACGATCCACCCATCGGATGATCTAGCCGAAGCGCGCAAGAAAATCGCAGAAATGAAAGGCTTGCTTGCTGGGATAATCAACGAACAAAGCCCAATGATTAACACCCAGGAGATCGTGAAAGTTCGAAAAGAATGGGCAGACCGGCTGGCCAAAACCGCTTCTGATAATTCCTGGGAGTCGGCAATCCAAATCCAACTCGCTGCTGATGCCTTAGCAAACCCTCCGAACCCTCAGACGCAGGTAAACTCAACTCCATCATCGGCTTTTAAAAAAACACCCTGGGATTTACCCAACGGGACATGGAGGCCAGGAGAGCCGACCCCCTACGAAGCTTCCAGAAACTTTGATTGGAATCGCTTCTTAGAACAACTCCAAGAAATCCAACAATCCTACAAATGATCCATCATGAAATCACTCGTTGAGCGACAAGTCGGAACGCGGATCGCCAAGATGCTGCAGGACGTTCAGCACAAACAAGGTTTTGTTGGCGATAGCGATATCCAACGAATAGCAGGGCAAGTCGGCGAGCCTGTCCGAGTGATCCAGGACGTGGTCAGTTTTTTCCCCCATTACAGCCGAAAGCCGCCCGCCAAGTGTCGGGTCGCCATCTGCCGAGATATGAGCTGTCGACTGCGAGGATCAGCCAGGATCGCTAAGCAGTTGCATGCGATTGCCGATCAAGTCGGTCATGAAAATCTCCACGTTCATGAAGCCTCGTGCCTTGGACGGTGCGACCGTGCTCCTGCAATGATCCTCGAAGGTTCGGATCATGGACAATCGCTCTACGTAGATCGCAACGTGCAGGAGTACTGCAAGATCGTTCAAGGAGTGCTAGAAGGGCATCATCCTGAGCCTGATACCGATCGAGAGACCGCGGAAAAGACATTGGAGCGATCCGAAATCGATTGCTACCGAAGCGACCTAAAAGGCCAAAAATATGCCGCAGTAAAGTCGTTTCTGCTGGATCCAAGCACAGAACGGATCATCCAAGCCTTGAAGTCCGCTGGGCTTCTGGGAATGGGAGGGGCAGGCGCTCCGGCATTTTCCAAGTGGGACGAAGCCCGCTTGGCACCAGGAGAAACCAAATACGTTGTCTGCAACGCCGACGAGAGCGAACCTGGTACGTTCAAGGATCGAGAGCTACTCTTGGCGGCGCCTCATCTGGTTATTGAAGGCATGACGATGGCGGCGTTGGTTAGCGGTGCTAGACAAGGGTACATCTACATTCGCCACGAGTACCAAGAGCAGATCGAGCAGTTGCGAAATGCGATTCAGGAAGCTGAACGCCTCGGTGCGCTTGGTGCTAATATTTTTCAGAGCGGTAGGGCGTTTTTCCTCGAAGTATTTGTAAGCCCAGGTGGATACGTTTGCGGAGAACAAACCGCATTGATCGAAGCCCTTGAGGGGAAGCGGTCTGAGCCCCGAAACCGACCTCCCGAGTTGCAAACCAACGGATTGTACGATCAACCAACGATTCTCAATAATGTCGAAACTTTCGCTTGGGTTCCATCGATCCTGCTACGTCAGCCCAACGAAGAGAATATCGCCAAAGAGAAACTCACTGATCCTAATGCAAATGTCGATTCACCTGGGCTATGGTACAAATACGCCGGGAGAAGCAAATTCAAAGGGAAGCGATTCTTTAGCATCAGCGGCGATTTGAATCGACCGGGCGCCTATGAAGTTCCATGCGGGATCACACTCGGCGAATTAATCAATGATTTCGCCGGAGGAATGAAAGATGGTATCGCCCTCCTTGCCGTAGCCTTAAGTGGCCCCTCGGGTGGATTTCTACCCGCAATATTACCAGAAAAGTCGATACGCATTCCGAAAGTACTCGACAAAGATGGGAACGAAACACAAGCCTACAAGTACCCCAGTATCTGCGTCGCTCCTACCGATATTCGACAACTTCCCCTCGATGTCGACGCGTCACGCGAAATCGGGTTCATGCTCGGAGCAGGCATCGTCGTCTACGGAGCAAGCGCCGACATTCTTGATCAAGCGATCGCATGCAGTCAATTCTATCAACGGGAATCCTGTGGCAAATGCGTCCCTTGTCGGCTCGGGTCGCGCAAGATCGTCGACATGGCCGAGCAACTCGCAACGTCCAAGGACCCTGGTGAACTTGTTCCCAACCTGATCGAAAATGCAAATCTGTTGTCTCGTATTATGCGGACTACAAGCATCTGTGGTTTAGGGCAAGTCGCCAGCGAACCATTGCGAACTTACTTGAAGTACTTTCATACCACGAATCAGAAATGATCATCCGCGATAAGCCAGTAACATGAACCAGATCCGTCGCACGAGGCTATGAATAGCGCGGGTAATGGAATTCGAGCAAGCACTGCGTTGCTTATTGACTTCCTAACTGAATAATCCCACAACCAATCAAGCAAACACATCGGTGTAAACTATGGCTAGCGATCCAGAACTATTAGAGGGCAATGAATACATCAGTGCCCGAGAAGAAGCCCTGTTTGCCAGAGATGTCGACGGGCAACTGATCCGCCGCGCTGACGCTTCGTTGACGGACCTTGAATTAGACGTTCGAATCATCATCGATGGACAACCGGTGGTCGTAAAAAAAGCGCTGCCGCTGAGGAATTCTCAAGGTGTCGCCATCGTCAATGATCGGGGTGAAATTGTACCTCGGCCGACAACCATTTACGATGCTGTCACGCAGTTGTATGTTCGTGGTATCGAAGACATCAATCCGGTTCCTGTTCTGTGCCATCGAGAACATCTCCAACCCGTTGGTGTTTG
>JAGWZB010000301.1 GCA_018969045.1 Planctomycetota bacterium
CAACGACTTGCAATGGATAGCTTCGGCACGTGGTGCCGAAGCTTGGGACCTTTGCAAGCAGTTGCAAAGCGTTCCTAGAGCCGAATCATTCAGGACGGTTCTCTCACCTGATCAATTGCACTTTCTCCAGTGTCAGACTGAATTTGCTCTTGGTCCTGCCAAGAGCAAAGTTGCGGAACCTTGGAATTGGTTTTGGACCAAAATTCTGTTGGAACAAGCGTCCGATGAGTGGACCGCTCAGGAAACAGCCAAAGACTTTCCGGCAAGTGCGTCGGTGGTCGATGGGTGCTGCGGTGCAGGAGTTGATGCGATAGCGATTGCAAGACACCTTGCACAGCATCAAGCAATCGATCAGCGGTTCTGGGCGATCGACTCCAATCCAGTGGCTTGTCAGTTGACCCAATTCAATGCCAAAAGAAATGGCATGGCACTATCCCCCATGGAATCCCGATTTGAAGACATTTCACTAAGCCGGTCGACCTGGTTGCATCTTGATCCAGACAGGCGTGTTTCGGGTCGCAGGGTCAATATTCACGCGACTGAGCCCAACTGGGACGTCATCTCGCAAAGAATTTCCCAAGCCCCGGGGGCGTCGATCAAGGTCGCACCAGGGTTTCAACCCGAAAGGGATTTTCGATGGGGAGAGTGTGGACCGCCCCAAGTTCGCAGATGGATATCCAAAGATGCTTCTGTGCGTCAGCAGCGTCTTTATTGGAGAATTCCAAGATGGCACAATGCAACCCGTGTCGTGAGTGCTTTTCGCAATGACATTGGATGGCACCATGAAATCTTTGAAGAGTATCTAGACCGGACCGAACTGTTTCTGACAAATTACGGTTACAACCCCATCGAGCACGACGCTAGTCAGTTGGACGACTATGATTTCGTTGCAGACCAAGACCCTGCCCTAAGAGCAGCAAATTGCGTAGTCTCGTTATCGAATCGGTTGGGTATCAAGGTGATGGGCAATGAGTTTGGATACAATGCTGCCAATAGAATCATCCCTCATCCGATGCTTCGTTGGTTTCGAGTCTTGGATGTATTGGCCTTGGATCGAAAGAGGATTCGTGCGATGTCTCGATCGCTTAAGGTAGGACGGTGGGAGCTCAAGAGCCGAAACGTCGATGTCGATTTGGTTCAATGGCGAAAAGAACTTATCATCGACACGGATTCGCAGCAAATGGGTTGGTTGCTGATCACCAAGGTAGGTAAGAGGCATGTCTGTATTGTTGGCGAGGCTGTCTAATGGGCAAAGGACTCTTTGTCACTGGAACCGACACGGAGGTTGGCAAGACACATTTCGTTTGCCAACATATCCTTCGCCTGAAACAAGAGGGAATCGATGTAGGGGTCTATAAACCCGTAGCAAGCGGTTTTGCTAGGGATGATCATCGAAGTGATGCATCACGGCTCTATCGAGCACTCGGCCAGGGAGCATCGAAGTATCGATTGGAACAGATCAACCCACAGTGTTTTTTGGCTCCGCTGGCCCCGCCGCTTGCTGCCCAAGCTCAAGGGTTCTCCATCGACGAAGAATTGCTAATCGATGGTGCGGAAGCTCTTTTAGCAACGTGCGACATTCTGCTTGTCGAAGGGGCAGGGGGGCTGTTTTCCCCGCTGACTTGGAGCATGACCAATGCGGATTTGGCAGTCAGACTTGAGCTTGATTTGATCCTTGTCGCAGAGAATCGATTAGGCTGCGTTCACCAAATTCTTGCAACAGTCCTAGCTGCTCAAAGCGTGGGGCTGGCAGTCCACGCCGTGGTCTTGAACCAAACTCGCAAGCAGTTGGATTCCGCACAGACGAGCAACCAGACGTTGCTAGCTCCCTTCCTGGCGAAACTCGATCCAAGGATTCAGATATGGAAAGAGTCCTTTGTACCAGCGAGGGGAGCCGAATCGACTCAGAGTTGAATAAGCGAAATTACCTGTTTTTGGGTCTTGGGGTTGAAGAGGCGTGATTCTTGGTGGAAATTAGCGAGCGAGGAATCATAATCCTTGTTCGAATTATCTCCCTCGATGGGTACAGAGCATGTTCTATTGGATTTATGACATTCCTAGCGTCGCTTTGGCGCTGATCATTACCGGAGCGTTTGTCGCATTTAGCTGGCTAGGGACCATCTTCATCCGTCCATTCCTTCGGGTGTTCCTGCGCAAGAGGGCTGATATCAACGACCTGATCGGATACATGCTCTCTTGTTTTGGCGTTTTCTACGGATTGCTTTTAGGATTGCTAGCCGTTGCTGCTTATCAGAATTTCACTGGCGTTGAGACCATTGTTTCCAAAGAAGCCTCTTCGCTATCGGCTCTTGCTAGAGATGTAAGCGCTTATCCCGAACCGGATCGCACCAACCTAATCTGGCTGCTTCGCGATTACACTCGCTACGTGGTAAAGTATGCTTGGCCTGCTCAACAGCAAGGCATGATCCCACAGGAGGGAAACACCAGGATGATTGCCTTTCACGAGCAACTCATCCGTTTTGAACCCAGTACTCCGGGTCAGGAAATTCTACACGCCGAAGCACTTAGGCAGTTCAACAACTACCTCGAAGCTCGGAGACTTAGGCTCTTTGCAGTGACAACTTCGATTCCTGGTGTGATGTGGGCAGTGGTTCTAGTTGGCGCGCTGATGAACATCGCATTGATTTGGATGTTCGACATGAAAATCGTCAATCACTTGTTCCTTGGCGGGATTCTATCTGCGTTTATGGGGCTGATGATTTTCTTGATCGCGTCCCTGGATAACCCATTCCGAGGGGAGCTGAGTATCTCCTCGGCTCCATTCCAAGATATCCTCACCCACTTAATGGAAGAGTAGGCGTCGATGCCCCCCAGACGATCCCTCCCAATGCGTCTTCGATCGGCATGGACGTTGCTGTATTTAGCAATCTTTGCGTTGAGCGGATGCGAACCGCTTAACAAGGCTCGCGATGTGCTGACAAAGTCCGATCAAGAGCGAAAAACCATAAAACTCGGTATTTTGCACTCTCAGACCGGAACGATGGGGATGAACGAGATGTCGCTGAGGCATTGCGAGGTTCTGGCTATCGAGCAAATCAACGCTAGCGGCGAGTTATCCAACGTGGATTTAGTCCCTGTGGTAAAAGATGGGCGTTCCAAGAGCGATATCTTTCGTCGACGAACAAGAGAGCTTGTCGATGTCGAAAAGGTTGACGTGATTTTTGGTTGTTGGACCAGCTTGCACCGCAAAGCGGTCATCGACGAGCTGGATAATCCCACGGACTTATTCCGCACCGAGCCGGTTGCCAGGAATTCAGCCCAACCCCATAAACCACTCCTTTTTTACCCCCTGCAATACGAAGGTTTCGAAGTAAACCGAAATGTCTTTTACTTTGGAAGCACGCCGAATCAACAGATCTTGCCTGCTTTGGATTGGTTTATGTCCCAGCAAGGCGGTAGCCGAAAGCGAGTCTACCTGATCGGATCGGATTACCTCTTTCCAAGAACCGCCAATTTCATCGTCCGAAAGTACCTTGAAAAACAATCGATGCAGGTCGTGGGCGAGGATTATCTGCCACTTGGACATTCCGATTTCAAAGACTCCATCCGCCGAATAGCCGAAACTTCACCCGATTTGATTTTGAGCACGATCAATGGGGATAGCAATTTCTACTTTTACAAACAGTACTACGAGTCGGGTGCCAGACCAGATTCGACTCCGATCGTTGCAACGAGTGTTGGAGAAGACGAACTCAGGCGGATTCCCCCAGAGTATGTTCATGGCCACCTTGCGGCTTGGAGCTACTTTCAATCTCTCGATACGCCCCAGAGCCAGGAATTCGTGAAATCATTTAAGAGGGCATACGGCCTTGATCGTGTGGTTGATGATCCGATGGAAGCTGCGTACACTCAGGTGATGGTATGGAAAGAAGCTTACAAGAGGGCGAAGTCTTCGGATCCGTTGAAGATCCGCGAAGTCCTCGAGAAGGGACTTGAGTTCGATGCCCCTGGCGGCAAGATCAAAGTGGACCCCAAAACGCATCACCTCTACAAGAAATTTCGCTTAGGGAAAACAGGACTAGATCGGCAATTTGAGATCGTCTATGAATCGAAAGACTTGATCGCTCCGGACCCTTTTCCATCGTTTGCATTTCCTGGTTGGGAATGCGACTGGACACGTAATGGATTGACCAAAGGCCCCATGCCCACGATTGGACTTTGAGCAACACTACGGAACTTTCCGCAAGAAAGCGATCAGGTCATTCAACGCCGCTGGATCAAGTTCCTTTAGCATCCCGTCAGGCATAAGCGACTTGCCAGAGCTTTTCCACTCCTGAATGTCATTGCGTTTTATCGAAATATTTTGGTTCTGAGCGGTCAGCAACGTGACCTGCTCTTGGGTGGAACTGACCAAAATCCCCGCCGCGATTTCACCATCGTTGGTTCGAATTTGCAATTGCTCGTACTTTGGATCCATTTCACGACTAGGTTCCGCAACGGCTAACGCGA
Organism: Planctomycetota bacterium; assembly: GCA_018969045.1. Classification (GTDB taxonomy): domain Bacteria; phylum Planctomycetota; class Planctomycetia; order Pirellulales; family Pirellulaceae; genus JBKCUI01. The sequence continues at coordinate 4,471 of JAGWZB010000301.1, forward strand.
TCGCTTCGTTTGGCCGAACTCGGTAGGAGTCAAGCGATGGCCCGATGCTGATCCCGATGTCCAAAACGCGGTGGCAAGATGCACATAGTTTCTTGAAGTGAGCTTGGCCCCTTTCGGCATCGCCTGGTTTTGACCAAGCTTCCCGATACGTGCCGGCTACGGTCTCCCAGGGGACTTCGGAAACTGGCGATAGTTGCTGAGCTCTTTTCTTGATGGCTTCCGATGGAAAAGCTCTCAGAGACTGCCAAACCCAAGCTGGCAAAGCTGGGGAACTGGTTTCTTTTTGCTCCGCGTAATCGAGCACAAGCTTTGCCCCGCTGTCGCTTCGAATTAGCGATTTGAGAATCGACTGATCAACTACAGGATTAGCCCCTTGTAGATACTTGGATGCGATCACTTCAAGGGCGGGCTGATTGGGAACCCAGGACTCGATCACCTTGCACTGAAGCGACATCGAAGGGCATTCCGACAGGATTTTATCGAGGAATTCTACACGCTTCTCGATCGGCAAGGTGCCTAATAGGCGAATCGCATTGATCCGCTGGGACTCATCGGTGCCAACTTGCAATTCAGCTTGCCGATCCAGTGGATTGCCCTCTAAGGCCGCTTGAAGTTTTGGTACCAATAGTTTCTCTGCCAGTTTGCTTAGGTGCAGGTAGGTTTCACTTCCTTGGGTGATGACTCTTCGCTCGACTAACCGGCCGAGCACCTCCAGTGCACTTTTGCTTTGAGAATCGCTCCAACCTTGCTGGTTCCAACTCTGCACCAGTTGGACAAGATCACCATTTTTGTGCATCTGATAGAGGATGGCATCGAGATAACTTTCGCCCCGGTTCAGCGAACCAAAGAACGTAAACCAATCAGACTGCTCCCATAGAGACTTGGCTGCGTCACCTTGAATGGCAACCTCCATAGCAGCTCTCAGTTCTTCGCAAGCAAGGATGTCTGGATCCTTTCTATTCAACCAATTGGCAAAGAGCTGCGCACGATCTTTAGCGCTGCTTAAGACCAATTTGCTCCGAATGGCCATGACCATTTGAACCTCGAGATCTGTTTCACGAAGCATCAGCTCGGTGACTTTTTGCTGGTCATCCCCGGACCAATTGGCAGTGAGTCCTTCGACCCGGTTTGCAAAGACCCACGACCATCGGCGCACGTGGACCGACTCGTCTTGAATACCACGCAACCAAGTCGCTTTGTCGACTCCTTGTGGCAACGAAGCTAACACACAGTGAGCGTAAAGCCTAGCAAGTGGTTGCTGACTCGATTGCACGATGGCGCGACACTCGGCGATCGCCTCGGGATCTTGTCTCTGGATAAGCAA
>JAGWZB010000302.1 GCA_018969045.1 Planctomycetota bacterium
TCGGTCCACGCCGTGGGTTCCCGAAACAAATCAATCCTCCCCACAATTTGCCTTTTGCCGTTCTGGGTGCCGGGTTGCTATGGTTTGGCTGGTTCGGGTTCAATGGTGGAAGTGCTTTTGGAGCTACGCCTCAGGCTGTCCAAGCGTTCGTAACGACCCAAGTTGCTGCGGCAACTGCCGGGCTGACTTGGTCGATCATCGAGATGATTCGCAACGGAAAACCGACTGCACTTGGAATGATCACCGGGGTTGTCGCGGGTCTGGTTGGAATCACCCCTGCGGCTGGTTTCGTGGATGTCAAGGGTGCATTGATCATCGGTTTTGGGGCAACGATCGTCAGCTACATCTTCGTGGCGTTTGTCAAGCCTGCGATGAAGTACGACGACTCACTCGATGTGTTCGGTGTTCACGGCATGGCCGGAATCTTTGGTTCGTTGGCCACGGGACTACTGGCTCTTGAGGGGGTTGGAGTCAACCGCGCCGGGGGCAGTATCGCACAGCTAATGCTTCAAGGCAAAGCAGCACTCGTGACGATCATCTACTCGGCTGTGATGACCTTTGTGATCCTGAAAATTATCGATATGGTGATCGGACTTCGTACCACCGAAGACGGCGAGAAAATGGGGCTGGACCTGAGCGATCACGCCGAGACGGCCTACACGGTCTCCTGATCGATGGTTCATAAAATCTTGATCTACGCCAAGCACGGAGCTTAGATCGCAATTCAAGCTGGGGCGGGATGAATCTCGCCCCAGCTTTTTTTATCGCTAAGCATGTTGCCGTGCCCCACGAAACAGCCTCGATTGGGAAATGCTGTGGTTAACATGGACGATTTACTTTAGGCTTGCTGGGCGGGTGGTAACTTTTCTCAAACCCCTTACACTTAAGTCGTTGTAGTTGCCAGAGTCCCCCAAGCAAGCATCCAAATGACAGGCTTTTTATTTGGTGATGACGCCGAGGAGTTCTTTTCGCAGGACAAGAATCCTTCGAACAAGAAGAACAAGCCCAAGGAGCAAGCGTCCGACAATCCGGGTGTGTCTCAAGAGAGCCCTTTATCGGTCTCTCAATTGACTTATTGGATCAAGCGAACTCTGGATCAGAACATCGCAAGCTTTTGGATTGTCGGAGAGGTTAGCAACGTCACCAAGGCAAGTTCTGGGCATGTTTATTTGACCATCAAGGATGCTTCGAGTCAGATCGGGGGCGTGATATGGAGGTCGAGCTGGGAGAAATGCCAGTTTGACATCAAGGAAGGAATGTCCGTGCTGGGTTTAGGAAAGCTTGACGTGTATGGCCCAAGGGGGACATACCAAGTTGTCTTGCAGCGGCTTGAACCTCAAGGTTTGGGCCCTTTGCAAATCGCGTTTCGCAAACTTCACGCCAAGTTGGCTGCTGAAGGGCTTTTTTCTGCGGATCGCAAGCGACCACTGCCTCGTTTCCCAAGGCGGATCGCATTTGTGACCAGTCCGCAGGGGGCCGCGATCCATGATTTCTTAGAGGTTCTGCGTCGGCGATGGCCGCAGATGCATGTGCTGGTGATTCCCGCAAAAGTGCAAGGCAGCGGAGCCGCACAAGAGATCGCCCAAGGAATCGAACTGGCCAATCGGATCGTCCCCCCTTTGGATGTCTTGGTGGTTGGTCGTGGAGGAGGATCGATCGAAGACCTTTGGGCGTTCAACGAGGAATTGGTCGTACGTGCAGTGGTTGCGTCGAAGATCCCTGTGGTATCTGCGGTGGGTCACGAAATCGACGTTTCCCTTTGTGATTTAGCCGCGGATGTCCGAGCGCTGACTCCATCGGAAGCTGCCGAGCGAATTGCACCCAGCCGTGACGAAGTCCTTGAAACACTTAGTTCCGCCAAACAGAGAATCCAAAGCATCGTAGGGAGCAAACTCAGGGAATTGGATTCGAAGCTTAAGGGATTGATGAACCGTCGGGTGATCGAACAGCCAGAGCGGATGCTCGATGTTTCGGCGCAAAAGCTCGATGAGATCGATTACCGATTGACGCAAGGAATCGATCGTTTGATCGAGAAGAGGCAGTTTGAATTCGACAAGCTTGCGAGTCGGCTCGAAGCCATCAGCCCCTTGAAAACCCTGGCACGAGGCTATTCGCTTGCGATCGAGACCAATCAAGGTTCGATTATCTCTGGGGTGGACCAAGTAAAACCTGGCGATCGTTTGGAGACACGTGTTTCGAACGGATCGATCTTCAGCCAAATCGAGCGGGTCGTTCGCAAAGAAGACATTCAATCCTAAACCCCTGTTTTGGTATAAGACCTGTTGGGACTTGAAAAAATTCGGCAGCCCCAACGGGGCACCATGAGATAGCCCTGGGCATAGCGAAGCGGTGCCCAGGGTGTTGGTAGGCCCTGAAGGGCTGACACGCCTCCGTGTTCTATACGAATCACCCGATCAGGGCCCAGAGAGAATTTCGCGAACTGACTCCGGCAAATTGTTCAGGTTTAGGTGTGTTTTCCCAGTGCGTCTTGCAAGTGCATCAGCAGCCCGCTCAGACATCGTCGTTACCTCCCGAAGATCGAGGTCACCTTTAAAGTCCACAAAAGCTTCTGCTGCCCGGTCCGACAACTCAGTCATTGCAAGCAATACAATGTTTTTATTTTTTCCAATTGCCAACTCCTCCGCAGCATCATCGGATAGTGATGTAACACCAAAGAGGAGTAATTCCCTCCGTTTTCGAGCAAAAGCCTTCGCAACTCGAGGCGAAAGGGAAGGTAGCTTTCTAAAATGCAAATCACCATCAAGGTCTCCAAGAACCTCGGCAACTTCATCCGATAATTCAGTCATACGAATGAAATCCAAATCGGATGGTTCTTCGATTAGTTTCCTCGCCAGATCAAGGTGACCGGGAGTGTTCGGGAAGGACTTAAGGCTAGTCAATGATAAATCGCCTCTGTGCTTCGATAGAGCTGCCGCTGCGCCGTCGGACAATTCCCCCAACTCAGAGAGGTTCAAGAAGCTTTCATTTTTGGCCAAGGCCGCAGCGACATCTTCCGACATGGATTCCAGGCCAAGATCGACTCTGTCGGTGAGTTTTGAAAGGGACTCAGCGACCGGAACGGTAATACTCTTGAGAGACGGCAGTACCACGAAAGCATGAATCTTGCAGAATTTCTCAGCAGCCGATTCGGATAAATCCACAAGGTTGGAAAGCTCGATCATCGTTCCTTGGTACATGGCTAGCGCCTCGGCAAGCTCGTCCGACATGCTGGTGACGCCACCGAGGTACAGGTATAACCCCTTATACTTGGTTATCGCGATTGCAGCTTTATCAGACAATTTGGTCAATCCTTTGAGGTCGAGAAACCCTCCCCGATTCTCGCTGAGTGCTAATGCAGCGTCTAGGCTGAGTTCCTGGAGTCCTGTTAAAGTGATTCCCGCCGTGCTTCGGCCTAGTTGCTTGGCTATGTCGACAGGTAAATCTGTGAGCGAACCTAGATCCAAGTAATCCTCCGATTCGGCGAGTACCATGGCGGCTTCCGTGGTAATCGATTTGAACCTGCCCAGTTCAACCGAACTCGAATGTTCAATAAATCGCTCAGCAATCTCTTTCGTGAGTATTGAATTAGTATCAGCATTTGGATCGGCCAGCGTCGGCATATTTTTTTCTTGGTTTTTAGGCTCCTGTCCGATGCTGATCCCCTGCATAAAAACCAAGATGAACAACAATAGGAACCAACCGACATTCTTTTTTTCTGAAGTCATCGTGAGCAAGAACTCTATAAACCTTTCCCAAAGTTCGCAGGACGCTTCTCGATGAATGCCCTTATGCCCTCAGTCGCATCTCCTAGCTGCAAGCAGCGGATGTACGATTCCGTATCGGCACGATAAGCCACCTTGGGCTGCGATCCTTCGTCCAAATGGACTTGCATCTTGGTTTGCCGAAGCGCTTCGGCCGGTAGTTTTAGCAGGCGCTCTGCCCAGAACTGACCCCGCTGCAACAATTGTCCCCTAGGAACCAATTCATGCACCAATCCCCACTCGAGGGCTTTTTGCGACGAAAGTGGCTCACCTAACAAGCACATCTCCAAAGCTCGCGCTTTGCCGACCAAGTTCGTCAGTTGAGCAATGCCATACCCCGGTGGCCACCCCAACTTGATTTCCGGCATCCCAAACCTCGCGTCGTGAGAAGCCAGCCGGAAATCCGCTGAATAAGCCGCCACGCACCCACCACCCATCGCATCTCCATGGACCAGGGCGATGACAATCTGGGGCAATCGCTCCCAAGCCAAATACATCTCGGCTTGTCGCAAACTCAGCTCCCTGGCAAACTCGGGAGTAAATCCAGGTAACTCCTTAATATCGTCCCCGGCGCAGAAGGCATCGCCGGCACCTCGCAACAGCACGATGCGAAATTGTTCTTTGTGCCCAAGCAGCCATCCAACGAGCTTTTCAAGATCCGCGGTCATTTCGGCATTGACCGCATTGAGAGACCGCGGCCTGTTGAGAGTGACCGTAACGACAGCCCCCGAATGCTCGACCAACAACGTCTGCATCGCAGGCAACGCTCCATCGTTGGATTGGATGTTCATGGCCCTTGGTCCCTCCTGACTTTGCTTCTCGAGATTCTCTATGAGCCGATCAAGCTTCACCAGCGCACGCGTATGCTGACCGAACCCAAGCTGCCGATCACCGCACCACGCGGATACTTCGAAATGAATACGTTTGCCATCGATGCCTGCAACGCAAGCGTGGCCTCGGACCACCGAGCCTAGAGCAGCACCGCTGACATGCTGGATCTGTACATCGGTGCCCACCGATTCTTCGCCTGGCTCCAGAAAGGGCCTCAGGGCTTCGCGAGCCGCACGTTCCATGAGCATGATCATATTGGGCGTCGAAAAAACCGTCGCCCGAGGATCGCCCCCCAAGGTGATAACCATCGAGCTATCGACGTTCCAAATCAGCTCGCCGATAGCTCCTGCTTGCAACCCTGGTTTCATACAATGCGCTCGATGGACATGCTCAACCGGCTCGGACTAGTGATCCCCGTGACCACCGTGATCATGGCCATGGAACGCAGGGTTCTTCTTATCCCCGCGAGCCAGCACATAAGCCATCAGGTCCAGAATCTCTTCCTTCGTCAGTTTGTTGAGCAATCCTTGAGGCATCGTCGAAACTGCGGAAATTTTCTGCCCGACGATTTCGTCTTTGTCCAGAACGGTGGGCTCTCCCTTGGCAAGCGGATCGACCATCACCTTGATCGATTTGTCGTTTTCCTCGACAACCATCCCGGCGATAATCGCGTCAGAATCCATCTGGAAAATCCTTGCTCGGTATTTGTCTTCGATATCGGCCGAAGGCATCAGCAGCGACTTCAAGACGTACTCGGCGGTCATTTTCTTGTCGTCGAGCTTGGTCAAGTCCGGACCGAACTCTTTGCCTTCGCCCCCGAGTTTATGGCACCCGACGCAACTTGCCGCAGCGAAAAGACTCTTGCCGACTTCATAAGAACGACCCGATTTGAGGCTCTTGAGTTCACCGGCTAAATCGTCGATCTTCCATTCGGTATTCCGTCCGACGGTCTTGAGAAGCTCGTCCTTAATTTCCATTGGGTTAGCGGCCAGGTAAGCCTCCGGATCGCTGTTGTATTGCTCGAGACTCGGAACGACAACCAACACACCAAACATGCGTCGCCAGTGACCGGGGTAAGTGCACACGTAAGGATACATCCCGGGCTCCTTAGGAACTTCAAAACTCAGCGACTGAGATTCTCCAGGTCCGATCAACTTGCTGGCTAGAAGG
>JAGWZB010000303.1 GCA_018969045.1 Planctomycetota bacterium
CAACAATTCAACCAAGAGCGATGGCTCCTTGAGAGTCTATCGAACCAAACAACTCAAGGTCGGCGAAGCTTGGGACGATTACAAAATCCAAGTCACCCACAACGGAGTGACCAAGGAGAAAACCATCCGATTGATCGGTGGCGATAAGCTCGAAATGAGCTTCAATTTCACCGACATCCAAGCCAACAAGTTGGCCTCGGCGGATTAATCCCCCCGGGCTGGCCAAAGCGCTCCACCGAACCCCGCTGAGTTTTTATACTTGGCGGGGTTTTTTTATGACCGTTTAGCCCTTCGTCCGTTCAATGCACCCCAGAAATCCGATACACTTACCACACAAGGTGTCGTCGAACAAAACTCGTGTCGGAACCTAAGACTGCTGATCGGAGAATCCTGCCGTGGAAAAGCTACCTGCCCGTTTTGGACGTATTTTTTGGTTCGGTCTTGCCACCGGAATGGCACTGTGCGCCTCGCTTGCTGCCTCCTTCTTCGCAGGTCGATGGACCGCAAAAGACGCTTCCCCCTTGGAGCTAAAATCAGCCGCACAAGGTATTCCCAACAGCCGAATTCATCCCGACCTGCCCGTTGAATGGTTGCAAGCGACCGCCACCCATGGCACAACGAACATGGCCGTCTGCACGGCCGCCGCAGGTGAAGAAGCCGAAGGGTTCTTCGCGTTGGACTTTCTGACCGGTGACCTCAAAGGCTGGGTCTATTACCCACGCATGCAAGCCTTCGGCGGTCTGTTTGCCACCAACGTGATCCAGTACCTAGGCCCCTCAGGCAAAAACGCCGAATACCTACTGGTCAGTGGTGCGTCGGCCTCAAGCCCAACGGGTGGTCAAGTGCGAGCCTCCCAGTCTCTGATCTATGTCGTCGATGTCAAACTCGGCACCTTCGTCGCCTTTGCCATCCCATGGAACCGTACCATGGAAAGCTCCGGCGTGGCTCAAATGAATACCCTACTACCCGTCGGAGGCGATGCGATTCGCCCAATGGTCGGCCCCGGCCAACGCAAAGCCCCTGCGTTGGATCCAAACCAAAAGGCCAATCAGGCCAACCCGAATCAACCCAATCAACAAAATCCCAATCAACAGAACCCTAACCAAGCAAACCAAAACAACCAAGCCAATCCCAACCAGGCACCCAACAACCTCAACCGCAAACAACCTTAGACCGTTAGCAACTTAGATTTTTTAAGCCGATGCCAATCAGTGAATGGGTCTCCCGCCGTGTATTTCAGTTCGTCCACGGAAACAACCTCGTCTACAACACCTGCTGGGAAGATCCCAGGCTCGATCGCCAAGCGCTGAATCTTAGCGCCAAAGACCGATTGCTGGTGATCAGTTCCGCCGGTTGCAATGCGCTGGACTATCTGCTGGCAGGCGCCGGACACGTCTACGCCGTGGACATGAACCCCAGGCAAAACGCCCTGCTGGAGCTGAAAGCCTCCGCGATTCGAAACCTCGAATACCAGCAGTTCTTCGACATGTTTGGCAAAGGGCATCTGCCGATGGCGGAGTCGCTCTATGCCGCCAAACTTCGCGATAGCCTTACCAACCCCACTCGAAAATACTGGGACCGCTGGATCAAGTTCTTCGACCACCCCAAAAAGAGTTTCTACTTCCGAGGCACCTCCGGCGCCTTTGCGCACATGGTCGGCAATTACGTCGATAAAGTCGCCCGATGCCGCAGCGACATCAACCAACTGCTCGATGCCCCAGACCTCCAAACCCAGCGCAATCTCTACGCGGACCTTAAAGATAAGATCTGGTCCAAGACGCTGCAGTTTGCCATGAACCGAGACACCACGCTGAGCCTCTTGGGGGTTCCCAAAGCCCAACGCAAACAGATCGATGATCAATACCCAGGCGGAATTGTGAAGTTCGTCGAAGACTCCATCGATGCGGTCTTTTCCAAACTCCCCATCCAAGACAACTACTTCTGGCGAGTCTACATCACCGGTTCCTACACTGCGAATTGTTGCCCCGAGTACCTCAAACCTGAAAACTTCGAGAGACTGCGAAACGGTCTGCTTGAACAACTGACCATTCGCACCGATTCGGTCGAAGGGTTCCTCAGAAAGCACAAAGGCCAGATCTCTCGTTTCGTTCTGCTGGACCATCAAGATTGGCTCAGCGACCACTATTTCCCGTTGCTGGAATCCGAGTGGCAAGCGATCCTGGATCGAGCCGCACCGGGCACGCGCATCCTGTGGCGATCAGGTGGCTTGCGCACCGATTTCCTCAATGACGTGACCGTCCAGCGAAACGGCAAAAGTTATCTGTTGCCCGAACTGCTGACCTACCACACCGATCTTGCTTCCAAACTCCATCAACTCGATCGAGTCCACACGTATGGAAGCTTTTACATTGCCGATCTTGCCGACGCTTGATCGCCATCTCAAGGAATGACAAGCCATGCAATTGCCTCAGGGTTTTCGTTTTGCCGGAGTTAGCGCGGGGATCAAGAGCCGAGCTGGTGCCAAAGACATTGCGTTGATCGTTTCCGATGCCCCATGCACTGCCGCGGGCGTCTACACCACCAACCAAATTGTCGCCGCTCCAGTGGTCCTGTCCCGCTCGCGCACCCCTTCGTCGACCACAAGAGGCATCGTCGTCAACAGCGGCAATGCCAACGCTTGCACCGGCCAACAAGGGGAACTCGATGCCAACGAGATGACCCTCCTTGCAGCCCAAAGCTTGCCAGCATCTTCGGGGGTGGGAGCCTGCGACTTTCTGGTCATGAGTACCGGGATCATTGGGCGCAAACTCCCTATGGGAAAAATCCGATCGGGGATCCAGGACGCAGCCAAGCAGCTTGGGGACACGCACACCCATTTTTTGGACGCTTGCGATGGGATCATGACCACCGATGCGTTCCGCAAGACGGCGCATCGAAGCGTATGGTCCTCGAGGGGTTCGCATGTGATGGTTGGAATGTGCAAAGGGGCAGGCATGATCGGACCCAAGATGGCCACGATGCTTGCGATCGTCCTGACCGATGCACCCTTGGAGGCCACGACAGCCCAGAGGCTCCTGCAAGCTGCCGCGAATCGATCGTTCAATTGCATCAGCGTCGAAGGGCACATGAGCACCAACGACTCGCTAGTGCTCTTGGCCCAAGCACCCACGCAGGAGACTCCGGCGTTGGACGAAGCCGACTTAGCGATTTTCGAAGCAGAGCTAACAGAGCTATGCATTGAGTTGGCCAAGAAGATTCCAGACGATGGCGAAGGAGCCACGCACTTGATCGAGATCCATGTTCGCGGGGCCAACACCCAAGCGGACGCGGATGCCATTGCGCGAAACATTGCGTTGAGCAATTTGGTGAAAACAGCGATCACTGGGGGAGATCCCAATTGGGGGCGGATCGTCTCGGCGGCAGGCTACGCGGGGGTACCGATACAGCCCAAGCGGACGGCGTTATCGATCAACCAGTTACCACTATTTCGCGATGGGGAGCCGATGGATTTTGATGCCAAGCAGGTTAGCCAGTCGATCCGAGAGAGCAAGTTGACGGTGATCGAACTCGATGTGGGGCTTGGTCCTGGCTCGGCCACGCATTGGACGACGGATTTGAACACCGAGTATGTCCGCTTCAACTCAGAGTACACTACCTGAGTACCACCTATCTATTAGCAACACGCCTCGTTTCCCAAAACTATTTTGCGTGCTAACCAGGATTTCTGTTTAGCGAATATTCATCGCATAGACCCACAGGCTGGAAGCCTATGCCACGGCGAAGCACCGTTAGCCGACATGCGCAAACCTCGGGCACTTGATTAAACCCCAACCAACCCTCCCTAGTCGCACCAATCAAATTCAATCACCCCCCAGATGCGTGCTTAACAGTGTTTCTGCTTCGCAAATATTCAGCGCATAGACCCACAGGCTGGAAGCCTATGCCACGGCTAGGCGGTGGTTATCACCACCACCCGGTGAATGCTCGGTAAACAACCGCTCATGCTTTACCTATCCAACCAGCGCAATACCAATACCGCTTGGCCCCCTTTCCCCGAAGGGCTTTGCGTTCGGCTTGCCGGGACAGGTACAACCCGGGCGATCGGAGCAGCGACCTGGGCTTCCGCCTCCTGAGTTCTGCTTACAGGGCGACGGAGTCTGGGGAGCAGGCATGAGGTGTGACGTAAACACCCATCGAGACTGCGAGGACGCTGGACTCGAAATTCGCTTAAGGCGAAAATTCTTTTAACTCGCGGCCAACGAAAAGGAACTAGACCAAGCCCGCCAGGATGCGGCTTTTGGCCGCCAGCACGTGAGAGGCGCGTCTTTGCATTCATGTTTTTCTCAGGGCATTTGAAGCGATCTTTGCCGCGTAACCCACCATCTCGCCTGGGGGAATCGCCAGACATCTTTTCGTTCAATCGTCGCATGAGAATGAGAGGGAGAATACAGAGCGCGACCACTGATTTTGTGGGAATTACCCCGAAATTTGAAATTTGCATTCGCCTTGTCTATGGGATAAAATCTTGAATTTTATAAAAACCAGCCTTCCTACGAGGCATTTATCCCATCCCTCGTCCAACCCCCAATTACCTGTACTAACTCATGCCCCTCCCGAACCAAGTTTGGAATCAAGTCGAAGACTGCTTCAATAGAATCCCCAGTTTTGAGCCAGAACTCCGCGAAGCGATCTTGTTTCGAATTGCTGGGGGCAATCAGTGGAATGCCCCGTGGGCAAGGCTACAGCAGGTCGCATCGAAAGATATCTTCATCACACTTCTTCGAAGCACGGTCCAAACCATCTGTGATACGGAACTAGAACGGCTCACTCTCAGGGCAATAGAAAAAGCGATCCCGAAGGAAAATGAAAACGATAAACTAGCAATGGGACGGGTCCTTTCTTCTCACTTCGGCATGTCAGCGACCGACACACATCAAGTATCCGTGTTATTTCTTGCAGCCGAACCAACCAACGACAGTGCCTTGAGACTAGGAAAAGAGTTGCGCGAGATTCAAGAAGTCATCGGTGTTGCCAATCGCGACAATGCGGCTCTCGTTCTGGAAATGCCCCAATTTGCCACGCGACCTAAGGATTTACTCAACAAGGTCCTCGGTTTTCGCCCCAGCCTCGTGCATTTCAGTGGGCATGGTGACCCGTGTGGAGGACTAAAACTTGAATCCCAAGATGGCCGGAGCCAAACCGTTGAACCCGAGGCCTTGGCAGATTTCTTTTCTCAGTGCAAGCAATACCTTCAGTGCGTCGTACTCAACGCATGTTACTCGTCCGAACAAGCCAAAGAGATCTCAAAACACATTCCCTGTGCGATCGGAATGAGCGACAAGATTGGCAACGCAGATGCCGTGAAATTCTCAGTTGGTTTCTATACCGCCCTGAACAATGCGAACACAGATTTCCCAGCAGCCTTTAGCGCTGGATGCAGTATGCTTAAGCTCGAAAACAGCCCCTACGTAAACGTACCGGGATTGTATCGAAACGGACAGCGGGTCCAAGTGTAGCCTGATGAACAACCCAAATCCAAGCCTCTAGTCTTAGGAGCCCGTCATGCGTGAGATAAGACTCAGCGCTGCAGAGATCAGAAGTTTGACCCTGATGGCTGTGGAGGACGCCATCGAATATCTAGCCATGGATTATCCAGGTTTAGCGGAACCCATTCGTAAAGGACTGCCGATTCGAATCCGTGAGTTGAACGTCGAAATACTGGCCGAG
>JAGWZB010000304.1 GCA_018969045.1 Planctomycetota bacterium
AATGCAACATCTTTTCGACAATTTTTCCACAAACATGAAACGAATTTTTTCAGGATCAAGTCGAATGTCGATGGGTTTTGATCCATGGTACTAAGGCTTGATGCAAGCCGATCGGCGCCTGAGTAAACCGATCAAAACCCCTGCGGATATGTGGGCTCGACAGGTTGCAAAAAAACTTAAATCGCAAAACAGGGTGCACCCTTCTGCGAGTGCTATCGCTGTTTTTTCAAGCTGCCTTTGCAGTGATGGCAGAGAGCTTTCTATCAACGAAAAAGCTGGTTTATTGATGCGAATGGTCTTCTTGGGGCAAGGCCCAAAGAGGCTTGTTTTCCATGGTGTATTTAAACCATTCTTTGCGCCCAAGTTTGTTGGCTGATGCTTCTAGGCAGAGCAGCATGATGAGCATCACGATGCGAGCGATGTCGTGTTTGGACTTGCGTGAATCGCGTGCCTTACGAGGGAATGTTGCGTCCAGAAAACGGTCGTGAATGGATCGAAAAAAAATCAAAAATTTTTTCGCAAATCACCATCTTGGAGGTCCACCGTAGCCCTGCATCGCTTGGATGTTGTTCATCGCAAGCGAGAGAAACAGCAGTGCGTTGATACCATTTTGGTTGTTGAAGAACCACCAAGCCACCAGTAGTCCGACCACCGCTCCGACGATGTGCGCTTGGCGATAACCATCGGATCGCGTAAGGATCGCGGCTGTGTGTTGCACCACATGACCTCCGTCGAGTGGATAGACAGGCAGGAGGTTAAACAGAGGCCACCAGATGCTTACCAGGATATAGAAATTGAAGATCGAATGGGTCCATGGATTGTTGATCGTCAGGGATCCTTGGTCCCAAGGGTTGGGAATTCCAAGGGGTTCAAGCAAATTGCCCACTTGGCTAGCACTAGGAACGTAAATTCCCATCCAGTAAGCCACGGCGGCAGCAAGGATCGCCGAAGCGAATTGCAAGAACGGGCCAGCAAGTGAGATGATGATCTGATCGATGTGGCTCAGTCGCCTGCGTCCTCCTCCTCGATTGAATGAGAATCCAGCCGTGGGGATCGCCAATCCCCCCATGTGGTAAAGAACAATATGGGATTCGATGCCGAAATATCGGAAGGCTAATGCATGACCTAGTTCGTGAATCAGGACCGAGACCATCACACAACCGACCCAAACCAGCAGGAGTGGACCTACCCCTGGGGCGGGTAAAATTCTCGATAAAGAGCTGTTGGCGCTCATCGCGATTCCGTAGCCGAGAGCTGCGGTGATTACCCAAAACAACCAGGTCACACGGACTGGAAAGCCCATGAATGTGAAACGCCAATCGTACTGGCTTGGGGTGGGTTCACCGATCATTTTCAAAAGGGTCCTTGGGTTCTGATTGGAAGCGGGATTGGTTTTGGGCTTTTCATCCAAAGGCTTGGATGATTTTCTTGGCCGAGTCTTCGAGGCTCGGATCCGAGATCAGCAGCGAGGGAATCAGGGCAATTCGATTTCGCATCGGGCCAGTCAGGTGGACTAAGACCCCCTGGGTCGCAAGAGACTTGACGATCGCATAGGCCTGCTTGATTCCTGACAGCGGGAGGTTCTCCAGGCTGATGCAGGACGCCAAGCCGACGCCATCGACCGTGATCTCTGGAGCCAGTTGCGTCCTGAGTTGGTTACGAAAGGCTCTTCCTTTGCGTTCAATCTCCTCTGGGAGTTTTTTGTCTTGGAGGATTTCGAGTGTTTCGATGGCAATTCGGCAGGCCAGCGGGTAGGCTGCAAAGGTTTCGGATTCGATTCCCGGCCCGAGTGAATCGATCCAGCGGGAATCCGCTATCACCGCGGCGATCGGTGCAATCCCACCTCCAAGCGACTTTCCCAGGACGACGATGTCGGCTTCCCAGCCTTGGGCTCGCCCCGCGAACATCGGACCGGTCCGCCGAAGGCCCATTTGAATTTCGTCAGAAATGATGGTCAGCCCATAGCTTCGAGCCAACTCAACCAGTTGCTGCATGAAGGATGCTGGAGCAAAGTAGTAGCCTCGTGCACCGATGGCCGGCTCGATAAACAGCATGGATAAGATCGACTCTTTCTTTGCAAAGACGCTGCGGGCTTCTTGCAAGCAACCAAGGCATTCCTTGCAAAGCCGATGGGCTGATCCATCGGCGAGTATCGGCCCGCATGCACCATGGGGATGACGTGGAAAGGGGATTGTCGATGGTGCATTGAGGGGATCTGTAGGGCCCAAGGCACCGGAGCGTTCTGTGTCGCTCAAATACGCAGTGGCTAAAGATCGACCGTGGTAGGCTAGATCAAAGCGGACGGCAGCACCCGGTTTATTTGCGTAAGCGATCTTCCAAGCGATTTCGATGGCTCTTGCACCGCTGAGAGTCAGCCATACTTTTGTTTTCGACGGTTCACTTGCAAGCCGATGGCGGTCCTGATCCCAAAGGCATGCGAGGGCATTTTCAAGCGTTTGCCGTTCCAGGGATTCTCCGCCGTGGGCCCAAGTCAGTTTATTGAGTTGTTGGCATGCTGCCTCAATGAGACGTGGGTGACCGTGGCCAAGATTGCAGGCAGAGTACCCGCCGATCATATCGACGTACTTGTTCCCCTCCACATCCCATACGAATTCAGCTTGGCTGCGCGCAAAGACCAAGCCGTTTAGGGGGTCGTAGTTGCGGTGGGTTCCGTTTGGACGGCGATGCTGCACCCGATGCTCCTTGTTCGACTGGTCTGAGCCTTCGGAGGATTCACAGGGCCGGATGCTCTTTAACGCGTTCCAACAGGGGAGCGATGATTTCCTGAGGAACGAATTTTTCGAGGGAACGTCCATGCCCCAAGCTCGCGATTTGCTTGATCAAGCTGCTCGAGACGTGAACAAATTCTTCGTCGGCCATCAGAAATACGGTTTCTAGTTCTGCGTCGAGCTGACGGTTGGCCATCATCATGGTGAACTCCCCGGCGATATCCGTCAGGGGGCGGACGCCCCTGACCATGACTTTGGCACCGAGTTTACGAACGAAATCGACTGCCAGTCCGTCGAACGATTTGACCGTCACGTTGGGAAGATGCTTGGTGACTTGCTGGACAAGCCTGAGGCGTTCTTCGATCTCAAAGAGTGGACGTTTCTCCTGATTGACGCCGATTCCGATGACCAACTGGTCAAAAAGGGCCGAGGATCTTTCGATGATATGAAGGTGCCCAAGGGTGATAGGATCGAAGGATCCTGTGTAGACCGCTTTGCGAGAGGATAGTTTGGTCATGAGCAAGACGCGCTTTAGGCTGAGGATCAAGCCGTCGAGGGGGCTAAAGTGGTGGATTTGCGAAGCTGAAAAAAGCAGAATAGGTAGACGACAAACGCGAAAATGAGAATCACCCCAACGCAGCCGATGGCCGAGTAGGTGATCGCTTGGAAGATAGACTCTATCGCTTCAGGCGAAGGCTTCTTGTCTGAATCGCTTTGTTTCTCAATGCCGTCCAAAACAACCCACTTGGTACCCTCTAGGATTGGCTTTAGGACGTAAAACGTCAGGATCCCTCGGGGGATTTCCAGGATTGCCATAAGCATCGCTAAATTGGAAAGTCTCATGGCGGCTGCTGGCTTTCGTTGCAAAACCTGAATGCTCCAAACGATCATAAGAATACCGAGCAGGAAGTCCAAGATCCCAGTTCCCACCAAAATGGTGACTTGATCGCTTGTGGGTTGCAAAGTTCCAACGGGTGGTCCGGTGGCAGTGGAAGTTTCCTTAGGCTCACTTGCCGATGGTTGCTGGTCTGAAACCGACGGGCCATCCGAGGACGACTCGGCAGTTGTTTGACCGGAGGTCGCTGGAACCATCGATCTCATTTGAGCGACATTCATCAGAGCCCCTGCTAATGAAGTTAGGCTCACCAAGCCAAAGAGCAGCATGATCAAGCTGGCCAGGACTGTGGCAAACGAGAGTCCCGGTGGCATTTGCTCGGTGGATTCGATCGATCCTTGTAGGTCCGACGCGTAGGGGTTCATGGCACGGCTTGATAGGTGGACTCAACGTTTGGAAGGCTCAAACCAGGTAGGCTTGAACTGCGATCTCGTATTGGGATCTTGTATTGGGATCTCGTATTGGGATCTTGGGCTGGGTGGTTCGCCTGCCTGTAGCTTACTCTAAGCCACCGCTGAGGTGTAGCCAATTGGGGTTTTCTTGGGCATGCTCTGCGATCTCTTCCCAAATCGATTTGCTGTTTCTTTGAGCAGACCAGTTCCAATGCTTCTGAGCAACTCGAGCGTCTAAAACGATCCAAGGGGCGTCGAATGGGCGATTTTGATCGATTCGCTCGACGGGCTCACGGTGAGCAAGAGGCTTTGGGGACGTTGTCTTGCGATCTGAGCCCCAGCGCTCTTGGCACCAATGGTGAAGGTCCTGCAAGGAAAAGGCGGATTCGATTCCTCCCGATACATTGACGGTGGTTGGTTGGTTATTTCCTACGTGTTGAATTTGTAGTTGGATCAGTCGGGCTAGGTCTTTTGGGTGCAAACAGTCCCGCACCTGCGCGCCGGTTCCTTGGTAGCCGATGAACCGTAAGGGATGTTGGTATAAATAGCGATGTATCCAATAGGTGATGATGCCTTGATCCGCCTTGCCGAACTGCCCTGCCCCGGCCAGAATTCCGCAACGATTGATCCAAAGTGGAAACCCAAATGCATTCGAGTACTCCTTGGCCAACCACTCCGAAGCAAGCTTGGTGGTTCCGTAAAGAGATAGTGGCGGTTCAACGCTAAATGCTTCCGAGATACCGTATCTGCTAAGTCCCGAGATGGGTGTGCTTGATTCGAGGTTCTCCCAGCAGACCGCGAGGGATCCGTTGTCTATCGCATAGGGAATGCTCTGAAGTTTTTGGATCGAGTAGACCCTCGAAGTGCTAATGAGGACTAGACCGCATGCATGCCGCTTGCAGTACTCCAGAAGGTGGATTGTCGAACCCAAGTTGTGGTCGACCAATTGCAAGGAAGCGCTGGGGCTAGCAGAAGTTACCTTGGGGGTATCCAATCCGGCAAGAACACTGGGATTGGCTGCGCAGTCAATGACCCAATCGGATCGCGGAAGGTTGTTGACGAAGTCTCGATTTCGCAGATCACCGATGATGACTTGGGCACCAAGGCGTTCTAGGGGGGCTTGGTTGGTTTGGCTTCCGGGCCTTATCAGATTGTCCACCAATGTGATTTTCGATGGCCAGACTGCTGACCGATCGACTGCCGAGGCCTTTTGCTCGGCAGAGTGATGATCGGATAGAAAGAACTTGGCAATACTGGACCCTACAAAGCCGCAACCACCGGTGATGAGCAAATGCATGATTGGCGGCTAGCAGAACACCTTAGGAGATTTTCCAATCCGCCAACAGTTGTTCGGCACCAGGGCTCAATCGCCGGACTTTTGCGGCGATGATCCCTTTTTCGGACTTGCTGGCCTTCTCGAGCTTTTTCTTGAGGTTGGTCAGTTTTGCCTTGCGATGTCTACGTCGACGCAATTCGCTTGCTCGTTCATTCGGCATGATGGATCCTTGGGGTTTGTAGGTTGTGAGGATGAATTTCAAGAGCAAAACGATAGCCGAAGCTTGATTTTTCGTCAATCTTGGACCTGTTCGACCAAGGGGGCTTATGGCAAGATATGCATCCCCGGGCCCCTCAACCACCAAATCAAAGA
>JAGWZB010000305.1 GCA_018969045.1 Planctomycetota bacterium
TCAAAGACCGAGGAAAGACAATGTCCATCGGTCGTCTGTGGCTATGGCAAAAGGGTCTTTTCGGGTTAACTTGGGCAGCTTGGGCACTATGGGTGCTATGAGCGATTTTGGGCTTCAATTACACTAGCCCGACGGAAGTGAATTTCACGCACGGTTACGATTGCGGATTGGAGATCATGATGGCGAAAAAATGGATTCCTGTAGGCCCTTGGTTAGCGGCTGGGGTTCTAGGGGTCTTTGGCGGCCTGTCGGCACCCTCACAAGCTCAACTCCCGGAGGATCCAGCCCTTTGGAACGTTGTGAATCGTTCGTTGGGCCAACTGGATGCATCGAGATTCCCGGACATCGCTCAGTCGAGGGCCAACCTCGATCGCCATGTGGAGAGTTTTGAACGGTACTTGGACTCCTCGCCCACCCAAGGTCCCTTGTGGAAAGATTTTCTCAAGTGGGACAGTTTGAAAAAAGAACTAGCCCAAGAGACACCTAATCCCGAGACCCTCAACGATTTAGAAAAGAGGTTTCGCCAGAACTATCCTGGTCTGGAATATTCGCCCTTTGTCGGCGTTCGAGACGCTTTGTCCAAGTACGTCCAAGAAGCCCGAATATCGCGCGATCCAAACACGACATTGCAAATTCTCAAGAACCGTCTGAGCAAGATTTCCGAACGCATGCAATTGCCAGACATGCGACGCGATCCCAAAGCGATCCACGATCTTGCTCAAGTCGTAACTTACATGAAGCAAGCCAACCAGAGCCCTGAGCTTGTTTCGAGCGTCCTGGGGAAATACTCCCAGCCGAATATTCGCGCTATTGTATCGGACGATTTTTTGCGCAAGTCATTCTCCAGGCCGGTTGATCAAGCCAATCCGGTCAATGAGGTGATCTTGGGAACGACCATCATCGGACAAAGCATCCTTTGTGGAAATGTGTCTCCGGTGCTTTTGGATAATCCCAACCAAGCCACCTTGCGACTGCTGATGAACGCGGACTTTGCAAGCCAAAACAAGGGTTACAACCGAGGAGTTGTGCTCAACACCAGCGGATCGGCCGATGTGGTAGCTTGCGAAACGCTGACCTTGAGCGATTCGGGTTTGCAGGCTCTTGGCGATACGTATGCAGATGCCCAGTTGAGCACCAACATCCAGAGCATCGAGCATCGGATGAAGATCGTTCGAAAGATCGCGGCCAAACAAGCTTCCAAGAAAAAGCCACAGGCCGATGCGATCGGTGAAGCCCGTATGGAAAATCGGATCCGTACCCAATTCCACCAGCAACTTACCGAGCAGCTTTCCGATGCGAACCGTCGATTGCGCGAGGCGATGGAGTCGCCCGTAATCAGCCGCTTGGGGATCGCAAAACCCAACAGGAATTCCTGGAGTCTATCGGATCAGCTAGGACTCCAGTGGAAAGTCCAATAGGGCACTCAGCTAGCCTCAGACACACCCTGCCCTTTCCCCGTCGATCCCTGCGGAGTGACTCTCCAGATCCATGAGTCGCTTGTGGCCAACCTTCTGGATCCGGTTCTTGCGGGCCGTATCCTCAGAAGCGAGGAAATGGATGGTTATGCTGCTCAGTTTGGCGAAGTTGCCAAAGGGATCCAGCGGAAGCAAGACGATGGACCTTGGGCCATCACCCTGAATAGTTTTCAGCCTGTCGAGACCGTTTTTGATGACAATTTGATCAAGTTCCGAGTCAGCACACAGAGGCTTGAGCGTGAAGACCAATCGTTGCCCCATACCGCGACGGTCGAAGCGTCCTACAGGCTCGTGCAATCCGATGGCACGATCCAGCTTGAGCGTCAGGGCGACCTGAATGTCGAGTTTACCGGCAAGGTGCAACAGGGGACGCGAGGCGTCGTGCTCCGCACATTCCTCAAAAACAAATTTGAGCAATTATTTCGTGAGAAACTCTTCGATAGCCCTGTTCGTTGGTCCGATCGACTCCCTGAGCAGTTCAAGGATCTACAATTGTGTGCCGTCGGAATCGATGATGGCTGGTTGCAATTGCAAATTCGATAGCAGTGCCGACAACTTGGAATCACTATGTTTAAGAACCTTGGGAATATCGCCAACTTGATGAAAGCCTTTGGGCAGCTCCCCGAAAGGGCTGCCAAGCTCAAGCAGCAGATGGAGGCCAAGCGGATTCGCGGTAGGGCATGCGAAGGGGATCATCAGGTGAGCGTCGAGGTCAGTGGGCTGGGATTGGTCCACGAGGTCGATATTTCCAGCTCCCTTTTTGCGCCCGAACACAGGTCGCTTGCTCAACGCTTGACCCTCGAAGCGATCAACCATGCGGTATCGCAGGCCAAGTCGTTGCATGCCGATTCGATACGAGAGCTGACCCAAGGGGTCGACATCCCTGGGCTCGAAAAAGTCATCCAGGACATGGCCCAGTAACTTGGCCGAATAACAATTCCTTTTGAGCGATGGAGTGACACGTTATGCCCATGGAGAATTTCTCCCGATACCAACAGTCGGTCATCAAGAATTACTACAAGAACCGCGATGCGGTTTCGTTGCAGAGGGCTCAAGAACTACTAACCGAACTGTATTTGGCCGAAGGCAAGAAACGGGACAAAGTTTGGGACAGTCTGTTTACCAATTTGGAACGCATGGGAGTTCCCGAGGATCAGTTGGAGCATTTGCGAAAGCAACGCAATCCAGAGCTCATTGCCAAGCTGATCCAGACGATGCTTTAATCGCGGTTTGCTTGGACTTTTAATCTTCAGCCCGCTTTACCACGGAAGATCCGCAGCGTGGGACTTGGCACTGCTGGGAGCTCTGCAAGCTTGGGCTCGTAAGTGGTTTCGTTGGCGAATTCACGAAGCAACTCGGCAGCCACTTCCAAGTCGCATCGGCCTTCTTTGGTCTGGTCGTTGGTCCATCGGTCAGCGCCCCAACCTGCCAGCAAGATCGCTTCGCCAGCACGGCTACTGCGAATGGCAAGTTCGATCGCTGCTTGTCGATTCGGAACGATCTGGATCGAAGCTGGGTATTCGCAACCATCGAGAACTTGCCAAACGGCCTTTTGTCCAAACCGAATGCTTCGTCGGCTTTGGGTCAGTATGACATACGAGGCCGAGCGCTCTAGGACGCGACCATAAGCGGCCAATTGTTCCGGAGTCGCCGCGTCGGGGACTTCGGCAACACAAGTCACAGGAGTGCCGTTTTTGGTAATCGCATGGAGCGCCACCGCCAATCGATCGGCTTGGTCGGCGGAATCGACATAGACGTTGGCATGGTGATCGACAGGAACTCGCTGCATTCGTCCAGGGACACGCTCGAGCCGCTCGACACCGCAGACAGTTTCGTAGAGTTCCAGGCCTAGCGAGTAGCCCACCGCAACAGCGCAAAGCATGTGCCGGGCGTTGTGATCACCCAGAAGGGTACTCGTAAGAGGTGCGACGCTGTTTCCAGCCGAGAGCATCAAAGTTTGCTCGCCAGGCAGGGATCTGAGTCGCCGAGCGTGGACATCGGCATCGGCATCGATACCGTAGCGGATCGCTTGAGGGCAACTGCGGTTGGCCCATCGGTTTAGCCGAGCATCATCGGCATTGCATACCACGACACCATGTTCCTTGAGTTGACCAAGGAGTCGCCCCATGGCATTTTCGATTCCGCGAGCTTGGAGGGTATCGCATCGTTGGTTGCGACGAAGGCTCGTAAAGACCAATACATCGAATTCGATGCCGGCAGCAGCGTGGGATTGAAGCATTTCGTCGGTCAGTTCGAGGATCGCTGCGGGCGTTTTCTCGCTGACGCTTTGTTTGAGCCAATCGGCCAATGTCAACGCATCGTCGGAGGCTTGGGCGATCAATCCGGTTTGCTGGCCGGTCGATCCGCCCAGGGTGGTATGGTAGGCGACGGATTTGCCGATTTTCTTGAGCATCGAGGCGATCAGCAAGCTTGCGGTCGTTTTTCCGTGGGTACCTACCACACCGATGGTGAGGATTTTCTGGCAGGGGTTTCCGGCAAGGTGAATCGAGAGTTTGGCCAGAGCGTCTTGGACATTGGGAACGATGCACTGAGGGACCGGCGTCGGTAGGTACTGCTCGGTCAGTACGCCGATCGCCCCGTGGGCTTGGGCTTGTAGAATTTCCTTTTCGGGGGATGCCCATGGGTTAAGTCCTGCGGCGAAGACCCAGTTTTTGAGGGGGGCATCCGGATACTGATCGCAGGCTTGGCACTGGATATCCTCGGTGCCGATGAATTTGGCGTTGGGGAAGAGGGACTTCAGCGAGATCGAGAGATAACAAGAGCTGTCCACTTGGCTAGGCCTCCGTGCCTGATCGAGTCGCGGTTGGATAAGTTGGTTTGATTGGAGTAGGTGCTGAGTCGGTTGCCTTATGGGGTTAGCACTCAAGCCGATCCATGGCTTGGAAACTCATCACGCTAACAACTTGTCCCAACACAGGTCCTTTCGTCAAGTCGAATCTGTGGGCCAAACTGGGCACTTCTTAAAAAGATCGCAACTTATTTGTTTGCTAGCAAAGCCGGCAGGAAAGTTCCTTAAACAGGAATATTCGCTATGGGGTTGTCATCGCAATGAAGCTGTGGCTTAGAAAGCGTTTCGTCCTGTGGAGTAACCGAGGTAGCGATAGCTTTCGAACTGGGACTCTGAGTAGAACTGATCGAGAGTCGATTGGTGGGGAAAGTCAGGATTTCGAATTTGGTAGCTGCGCAAGTCGGTCGAATCGCCTTCGACCAAATTGAGCTTCAGATAAACGATCCTACCTGTTGTGGGTCCTTGATCGAGAGTCTGGGGGTAGCAGATCGTTCCTTGGGCAACTCGGTATTCCGATAGGCCGGTTTCTTTGTTTCGTTTGAGTTTTCTCACATCGATTTGGATTTCGGTGCCGAAGTCCATGCGGGATTTGCGGATCAGATTAGCAAGTTCATGGCAAGAACCATCGGGATCGGCTCCTGCGTCGCAGATGTAGATGGTTTTGCAGCGGCGCCGCACCAGTTCGTACGCCCCCAGATTGTCAAAGTGCCCACCGTCTGAGAGGTAAATGAAAGAGTTTCTATTGTCCGTGCGTCCCAATACCTCTTGGATGATCTGGAACCATCCGAACGTAGGGCTCGGCTTTTCAAAGCTGCTTGACATCGGGTTGGGAAACCATCCCCCCAAACGAAGATTGCAGAAGGTAAGTAAAGCGGTTACTGCTGCCGTCGAGTAATACCCCATGTTCGGGCTTACTGCGGCACCAGAAGTCGAGAACGCTCTACCCAGCGTTAGATCTCCTGCATAACCATCGCTTGTTTTGCGATAACCGGTAATTGGAGAACCGCAGTAAAGAGGGCTAAGTACAAAGCTGTCTGCTTGGCGTTCGTCGTACTCTCGTTGGTCACTTCCTGTTAAGTTGATTGCGGTATTGATCAGGTGGATTGGGCCATGCGCGTTGTCGTCATCGTCTAGACCGATGTCTTTGAGCAAAAGATCGTCCTTGGGATTGATATGTGTGACTGGATCGCTGCAGGATTTGTCTTCTTGAGAAGCGCCCAAAAATGCGCGAACGAGGCGGTTTTCATACATCTCCTGTAGGGAGAAGACATTCACATCCACGTATCGGCTCGCTATGGTCGATAGGGCAACGCAGCCGGCAAATAGGTACAGGACGCGGTGTCCCATGAACACCTTTCCCCAGACTT
>JAGWZB010000306.1 GCA_018969045.1 Planctomycetota bacterium
TCGCTGTAGTGTTGGGCGACCAGTTCAGGTTGATTTTCAGCGATCGAAGGAAAATGCTCTTCGAGGGCTCGGGCGATCCGTTCGTGGCATCCCTGTCGGCGTTTCGAGAGCATGGAGCGATACGCGGCATCTTGAAGCAATGCATGTTTAAAAATGTAGACTGCGTTGGTGCCGGTTCCCTTTTGAAACACGATTTCGGCTTTGACGAGTTTTTCCAGTTCCATCGTCAAGTCCACAACCGAGTGGGTCGATGCTGCAGATAGCAGTTCAAAACTGAATTCCCTTCCGATGGCCGAGGCGATTTGGATGACATCCTTTTCGCTGGCCATGCTATCGAGCCTGGACATCAGAAGATCGTTGAGTGTTGTCGGAATTACCTTGAACCAATCCGAAGTTGTTTCGGGGAGTGTTTTTGCTTCCAAGGCACCAGAATCGCAAAGTACTTTGGTGAACTCTTCGATAAACAATGGGATCCCATCGGTCCGTTCCAAGATCGCGCCTAGGAGCGAGTCCGAAATGTCTTTGCGTCCAACTTGGCGTTTGATCCAATCTCCAACTTGCTTACGTGTCAGTCGGTTCAGTGCTATTTGAGTTTGGTGGGGGGAGTTCTTCCATGGGATCTCAAATTGGGGGCGGAATGTCAGTAGTGTCAACACGGTGCTCATTTGGTTCTGATGCACATGCTTGCTGAGAAACTCCAAACTGGACGGATCGATCCAGTGAAGGTCCTCAAAGACAATCAGCACTGGGGCTTGCTCGGAAAGTCTTTCCAGCCATTCGATGAGCAGATCCATCGTTCGCTCTTTGATCTTTTGTGGCGTAATATCGGGTAGAGCAAACCGATTATCCCCAGAGAGCCCCAGCCAGTTGCCAAGAATTGCTGTCGAGTTTGCACCGCTGATTTTCAAGTTTTTTAGGTAAGCATCGAGTTTGTCCCAACGTCCTAGAAGTTCGGTTTTTTCCCAGTCCAAAAGTCTCGTCCAAGCTTCGGCGATTGGGAATAGCCCTGTGCTGGCGTGGTACTGAGAGCAGCGAAATTCCAAGATGGCCGACGATTGCGATTCGTCTTGGCATACATGCTCTCGCAGTTCGCGAATCAACCTGGATTTACCTAGTCCCGCTTCGCCCACGAGCAAGACGATTTGACCAAGCCCCTCGATGGCTTGTTCCCAACGCCCTTTGAGGATGGCAAGCTCGGTATCGCGACCGACCAGTGGACTGAGATTGCCTGGGTCCAGTAGGTCGACGCGGTTGCGTGAATTCGCTTCGCGTTCGACTCGAAACAGTTCGACCGGTTGAGCCAATCCTCGCACACGTAGCTTGCCCAAGGGTGTTGTTTCAAAGTAAAGAGAGACCCGTTTGTGGGTGGATGCTGTGACGCAGATGGTGCCTGGTTCGACGATCGAATGGGCTCGTTGGGCGGTTGTTCTTGCATCGCCTGCAAGCGTAATTTCGGAGGTGACACCATCCTCGGAGGTTTCCGCCACGACTTCACCCGAGTGGATCGTGCACCATACATGCTCGGATCTGGGGAGTTCAGAATCGCTCGAGTTGCTTTTGAGCTTTTGGAACGTTTCCAAGGCCGAGCGGACCGCCCGTTGCGAAGCGTCTTCGTAAGCCACAGGATAACCAAAGCAGCACAAGACCTCTTGTCCATTATTGGAAATCCATGCACCTCCGAAACTCTCGACTTGCTTTTTGATAAAGGCCGAGAAAGACTCCTCTTGCTCGAGGAACAATTCAGATGCCGAGGCGTCGATCGAACCTGCGGTGTCTTCGAGGACTTCATAGCTAAATGCGACGACCGTGATTTGACGCAGTTCCGCTTCTCGTTTCCGCAGTTGACTACCAGTGGGTCCTGTGGTGTCGGATTCCGCTGGGCGATTGGTCAGGGGGGCAGGCAGCACGCGGATGGTTTGGGTCGTCTGGGAGCTAAAGCCGTCCAGATCCGCGATGAATTCACGCGAGTTGGCGTATCTTTGCTCGGGCAGTTTCCGCATGCAACGCAAGCAAACACGATCGAGGTCTTCGGGCAAATCCCGTCGGAAAAAAGAGGGTGGATCGGGTTGTTTGGATACGATCTGACCAAATAGGCTCGCAGTATTGCCTTGGAAGGGCAAACGTCCGGTGAGCATCTGGTAGAGGATCACGCCGACTGCATACAAATCTGTCGCCGGTCCGATCTGGTCGTGCAAGGCTTCGACTTGCTCGGGTGCCATAAACGCCGGAGTTCCAAAGATAGCACCTTGTTGAGTCAACTCGGCTTCTCCTTCACGGTCTCTGCGCGCCAGACCAAAGTCCATGATCACAGGTTCAAAGTCGTTACGGACCATGATGTTCGAAGGCTTCAAGTCACGGTGTACGATCCCAGCATCGTGTGCGACTTGCAGAGCCATAGCGATCTTTCGGATCAGCATCAGCGAACTTGCTACGGTTAGTCCTCCGGAGTTGGCAATCAATTTCGACAGGGGCTTGCCGTCAACATAAGCCATGGTTAGGTAATCCCATTGCTCGAATCGCCCGATGTCGTACAGTGGGCATAGGTTCGGATGCTGCAAGGTCGCCATCGCTCGGGCTTCACGATAAAATCGCTCCAACGCATCAGCATCTTCTCGCAATCGTTGGGACGGGATTTTTAAGGCAACTTGGCGATCCAGAGGGACGTCGTGAGCCAGATAGACAACGCCCATGTTGCCTCTTCCGAGCTCTCGGATCAATTGATACCTACCAAAGGACGCGGGGACTTGAAACGACGTCTCCTTGGCTGGGGGAACAGGCACTTTCTCAATGGGCTCCCGCGCCGGTTTCGTCGCTTCGTTCCAATCGCCATCGGTCGGATTATTCACAGCGAAATTCCTTCCGTTTCACTCGGTTACTTCTAGATGTTGATGCTTTGGGGTACACCCTGAGGCAACAGAGTTTCGTAGGTGGGGCGCGAGAGGTTTCTGATTTGGATTTGCTCGCCTATTCCAGAAAGGTTCTGTTGAAATGTACGCAACGGTTGGGCAACACGTGGGTCCTTGAAATGCCCGCTTGCGTATTGACCAAGCTGCGTGTAGTGGACCGTGCCCAGCAGGTACCCTAGATTCATTTGCAATTCCACCATATCCATCGGCGGTAGCATCTTGAAGTAATCTTCGTCCTCTATTTTCTCATCGACCGATGTGGGAGCAGGACGGTATCCGGCCAAGGGCATATTCGGAACATAACTCATGTGATCGTATTGTGGGAAATTCACGGCGGCATGTTGAACACTGCAGGTGTAGATCACAAACGTAATGACCTCGACAAGTTTCGCTTTGGTAAGTTCTTGCGGGGCAGGTAAGCCTTGCACACGGCCACCGTCTTTGGAAGTCAGCTCGCGAATCCATGCCTGAAGCTCAAAATCGGATTGGATGTCTTGGTCCGATTTGTAATAGATATCCAAAAAAGCTTGAACCCACAGTGTGATCGCCTCCCAGTACAGTTTCGAATCGTCTCGATACGCGTAGTTTGCAAGTCGATGCGGATCGGCAACTCCTCGTTGCTCAAAAGAGATAGGTAGCATGCTCTGATCGATTTTCATGTTCTGGACTGTTTTGACCGCCAACCCGCGAGAGGTCGCAATACTTCCCCCCATGAGTCGATCGACCGCTCCGGTATCAGAAATCAGATGCTTCCAAGCCATATCGTTGATCGCAAGGGTTCCTTCGAAGTGAGGAGCAAGCAGTTGGACAATAGGATGACGCCATGCAAGGTTTCTTGCCGATGCAAGGACAAAAGGTTCCATGATCAGGTGCGTTCTTCCCAGATGCGTTCCCGCTTCATGGTAATTCCCATCGGCAATGTCGACGATGGTTTTGGCCAACAGCCAAGCATTTCCGTCTGCAGGTGTGAAGATCGGATTAGAACTGCCAGGGGTTTGCGAGCACTGGATCGCAACAGGCAAAAATGGTCCACCCCCGATCGCAGACACAAATAAAGCCAATGGAGCATAAAGATACTTCCTGCCGTGTGGAAAACTTCCTTGCTGTGCCCCATCGAACTCGTAGTAATCCAATAAAAACAACCGTCCTTCACCCGCAGCTTGTTCCAGTGAGTCGGTGTTGCGGTTGGGCAAAAGGGCACCCATCGCCTTGGCGAAATGTTCTTGCGATACGGGGAAATGATCCGGCAACTTGGACACCTGACGTATCATCACCGGGTTCGAGCCCATGAGACGTTTAAGTCCGAACTCGATATCACCTCGGTAATTGGCAGCCACGGGTGGAATTTGAATACCGCGGAAAATTGACTCAAAGTCCTGCATCGATTTGGCGTGAACCGATTCGCAGACACCAAGCCCACCAAAATGCAGGATTTCATGCACTACTTTTCTTAAGATGAACTCGGCATCCCTGGCCTCTGCCAAAGTTTTGAGCTTCTGGTGCGCCGCTTCGCGCAGGATCTCGTCTTGGGCAACATGCAACTGATTTTTGAAGAGAAACTCCGCCCGGGCTGCGACCTGCTTGGTCCATTCAATCTTGGGTTCATCCTTCCAGTGCAATTGATCGAGCATCGCCAAGCTCGGCACATGTTCATAGTTGTATCGGTATCGGGTCTTGTTGATCCAGCATTGGCACTTCCTCAGGAAAGCAACAACGCCAGACTCCTGCTGCGGGAGAAATGCAGTCATGATTTTAAGAGAAGGAGGGAGAACCGTGGTCGTGAGACTAAAGACCCAAGTATATCATGTATATTAGCGGCCCGCAGAAATAGGTGGCGGAATAGTCGCAGGACTGTCTCTATCCAATGAGTTGTTGCTGGATTTCGATTCAAGGCCTCCTAAACGACGGACCAATTGGCCCGTGAGTTCCTCAATGTCGCGGAAGATTCGACCGATTCGGCCTTCGAAATAATGAGAGGCTACCGCAGCAGGGATCGCGACCATCAAACCGGCCAAGGTGGTGACCAAGGCTTCATAGATCCCTACTGCCAAGAAGTCCGCGCGATTCTGACCCGCGGTGAGTTTCGTGGTGTCATGGAACGCGCGGATGAGCCCAGCAACCGTTCCCAAGAGTCCCAAAAGGGGAGCAATTCCGGCTCCGAGATTCAGCCAACGGCAGTTTCCGTAAGCGCGATCGACCTCACGCTGAAGCGATTCCTTGACCGCCGTTTGGATCTCCGACTGAGGCCTGCCAGCCCACAAGAGCGCCGTTTGAACGGTTCGTTCCAAAGCCGAATCGCCTCGGCAAACACGCTCGAGTTCCACCGGATTTAGATCCCCCATGCGCGATATGCCTCTCAACAGATTCGCAATTCGGCTGGGCATTAGCTTGGAACGACGCAAACCGATGAGGCGATCGAAAAAAAACGTGGCCACCACCAGGCTCGTCAGAGCAATCGGGATCATAAATACCCCACCTCGCACGAGCAAATCGAAAAAATCGATCCCGATCTGCCGAGCCCCGCCGGTTTGTCCAATCCACCAAAAATTCATCGCTCAAGTGTCCCGGCTCTGATGAGCCGTTTCCAAGGGGTTGATTCACTGACATCAGTTCCACTTGGTGGGATTGTAACCGTTTTGCGACCGTGTGAAATGATTTTTGGAAAAGCCCCTATTCTGCAGCTAGCATTCCACACGCATCGC
>JAGWZB010000307.1 GCA_018969045.1 Planctomycetota bacterium
ATCAAGCCCCCCTGGCTTGGCCTGGATTCTCTTGACTCTTGGCGTTTTTGCCCAAATCCAATCGATTCGAGCGTGGGATGTATCATCGGAAAATTCGACCGTTTTTCCTTCGATCGCCATCCAGCGTTGGGCGATTGGTGACCAAGGAAATTCCTCCGAAGCTTGTGGTCGTATCGAGGTCGAACCAGCGCTGGGGAAACTTGCCCTGAGTGTGGAACCGCTGACGACCCAAGG
This sequence comes from Planctomycetota bacterium, assembly GCA_018969045.1. Lineage (GTDB taxonomy): Bacteria > Planctomycetota > Planctomycetia > Pirellulales > Pirellulaceae > JBKCUI01. Next base: position 235 of record JAGWZB010000307.1, read on the forward strand.
TGCATCGAGCAGTCTATTTCTTTGTGCGTTGATGGTATGGGGAGCCAGTACCGTTTGGGGACATCGCAAGGCTTACCCTCAGTTTTTCATTCTCGTTACGGTGTTGGGTTTGCTTATTGGTGCTTATGGGCTCCTTGGGGTCTTCAATCGCAGCAAACCCAATCTCCTAGGGTTATCCTACGGGTCTTCGTTTTCGGTATTTGTATCGAAGAACTCGGCAGGCGCGTTTTTGAACATTGCCCTAGCTGCAGCAATTGGGTTGTTGGTTTGGTGCGGAGAGAAAATCTACGGCTCCGTCGCGCGTCAGATGTCCACGCGCGACATGAGGCAGTGGAACTGGAAAGCAAAATTTCAATACGGATTAAAAACCTCGTTTGAAAAGATCGAGCCAACGGTTGTTGCATCGAGTCTTGCCGCTTTGTTCTTGGCCTTCTGCGTTGCGATCAGCTTATGCCGAGGTGCCTTCATTAGCGCGTTGGTTGCCGTGTTTGCATGCGTGGCCATCGGTTGGCCTGGCAGGAAACGCCAAGCGATCCTGGTCGCATCGTTTCTTTCGATGGTCGTAGCAGTGATCGCGATGGCGAGTTTGCAATTGGATCAAAGCACCCTGAGTCGAATCGAGAGTATCGAGAATTTTGATCTTGAATTGGAGAATCAATCAGGACGTCTGTATATCTGGCAAGTCGCCGCGAGAGCGGCTCAGCAATACGGACTCTTGGGATCAGGGTTGGGGACCTTCCATGTCGCTTCTCTACCTTTTCAATCTCCATCCTCCCGAGGTTGGTACTATCATGCCGAGAGTCTCGTCGCTGAGATCCTTGTGACCATGGGTTATCTTGGTTTGGCCGCCGCTCTGGTGGGACTGATCCTGACGATCTATCTACTTTTGAAAATCTATCACTCGAAGCGTTTCCGTGACTATTTACCTCTCCAGGTAGCCGGTGCATTTTTCTTAGCCAGCCAGACACTGCATGCGTGCATCGACTTTGCATGGATACTCCCAGGAGTATACGTTCCAAGCGCTCTGTTCTTAGGTGCGCTTCAAGGTGGACAGATCCACTCTGGGCGGGCGTATCGGCGCATCCACAATTTGTCAGACCCGACCATAAGCTCAAAGCGACAATTGCTGATGAGAATCCTCAGCATCGCTTTTGCTGGCTTGTGCGGTACTCTTCTGTGGATCAATCAACGCAGCGTATCGGTTTTAGCCCTCTCAGAAAAAGCCGAAAAACAGCTCGCAAGCGATGGCTCACCATCCTTGCAGTCAGATTCCAGCACCACGAAACTGCCCCTCGTTGAACGCTGGGTGGACACGTGTGCCAAAGCGTATTCATCCGATCAAATCGATGCGATTTACCAAAGTCCCACCATTCTGCGTTTGCTCGCAAATGGAATCGTCCAGGACACACGCGTCAATCTATGGGAGAAACGTCCTGCAGGAGCGTCAAGCGAACTTGCATGGAATCAGACTTCACCCGTTGTCGTCCGACTAGCTGTTCAACAAGCATCCCAAACCGAACGTCCAAACGTCATCGAATCCCTCGGAGGCGAGCCTACGATGACTCGTTTCCAGAAAGCCAACTACTGGTTCCAGCGCGGACAACTGCTATCCCCTCTAGACTGGCGTTTCGTCTGGGGAAGAATCTCCACTGCAATCGAATGCCCAGCCGAGGATCTCAAACCCTTGATCCCCGTTCTAGCGACCACCTCGGCCCATCGGCCCGCGAATCTAACCAGTGCTTCACTGATTTTCAGCGATTCACTGAGCGATCAGGAAAAACTGGATCTATGGAAAACAGCCATTCGAGCAAACCGAGCCGAAGCGGTTCCAATCGCCGAGATCATCGCTAGGACTTACCGGGATGACCAAGTCCCCATCGAGGTATTTCCGGCCGAACCGCAAGTCCTTCGAAAAATCTACAACCAGATTATTACCGATGAAAACTTTCCAAATACCCACAAACAACTCGCAGAGAAGCTCATCGCATCGAGCTCGAAATTGCCCTGGCCTGGATTGCGTAAAGCCAATTGGATGGCAGACATAGCTCGAGAGACCGGCAGTATCGACTTGGAAATACAAAACCTCACAATTATCCTTGGTCTAGATCGCAGCAATGTTCCACATCTGAAGCGAATCATCAGTTTGCTGATCGAATCCAAACAGAAAGACAAAGCACAAGGATTCCTCAGACAACTGCTAAGAGCATCACCCAGCGATCCTTCAATAGAAACGCTTAACCAACAAATCGATGGAATAGTGCCTTGAAGCCAGTATGCATCATCAACGTCGTTGGACTGACCGGCCAGCTACTTCCATACGCACCCAGAATCAGCCAGCTAGGAAAGCACGTCGAATGGACTCCGCCGATCCCAGCTGTCACTTGCACCGTCCAAGCGACCTTGCTAACCGGTACGATGCCTGACCAACATGGAATCGTCGGAAACGGTTGGTATGAACGCCACAATTCCGAAATTCGATTTTGGCAACAATCCAATCGATTGATCTCCGGCGATCTGCTCTACCATGGAATCGAGACTGCCAAGATGTTTTGGTGGTTCAATCAGCACTCAGGGGTCCGCTACAGCGCCACGCCCAAGCCCCATTACGGATGCGATGGCTCTAAAGTCTTCGACATCATCGATGATACCCAGTGCGATTTGGTCAAGCACTTGGGGCCTTTCCCCTTCTTTTCTTTTTGGGGACCCAACGCCGGATTGCCCGCTAGCCAGTGGATAGCCCAAGCGACCGCGAAGGTCATGCGGGAAAAGAAACCGCAATTAACCCTGTGCTACCTGCCCCATCTGGACTACGACTTTCAGCGGTTCAAAGCACCCAATATGGAGACAGTCGCCCAAGTCGACCGCTGCGCTGGACTCCTGATCGATGCGGCCCAGGATATCGGGGCAGTCCCGATCGTTGTCTCCGAATACGGATTGGTACCAGTCTCTCGTCCCATCGCGATCAATCGAATCCTCCGAGACGCCGGCCTGCTTGCGGTTCGCCAAGGTCCATTCGGTGAGATGCTCATCCCGGGTGACTCCAAAGCCTTCGCGGTTGCTGACCATCAAGTCGCCCACGTTTACATCAATGAGCCAAGCGTATCCAATACGGTCGAAAAACTCCTGAGAAATCACCCGGGGATCCAATCGGTAATGCCTCCGGAGCAGTTGCGGTTAAAGCATCCTCGCAGCGGTGATTGGATTGCACTTGCCGAACCCGACTCGTGGTTTACCTACTACTACTGGAATGACGATCGACTCGCGCCAGACTTTGCCAGAACAGTCGATATCCACCGCAAACCCGGGTACGATCCTTGCGAACTTTTTATCACATCCAAACTTCGAGCCATGTTCCGAGTCGCCCAAAAGAAGCTCGGTTTCCGCATGAAAATGGACGTCATTCCTCTGGTTCCAAGTTTGGTCGGCGGTAGCCACGGTCTAGTCAACTCGGTTGACCACAACCCAATCGTCATCGGGCCAGATGCTCCAGAGGATATCTTGCACTTCAAGGACTACGTAAGGCGAATACTGCAATCTCACACCAATCGCTCCCCACGTCCATAGCGACTGGCTGCTGACTGATACATATCCAAAGCCTTCGGTAGTTTCTGAGCAAGATCTGAGGCTCGGCGCTCATCGCTCGGATGGGTGGAAGCCCACTCCGGTGGAGATTCAGTAGACGACTTGGCACCTCCAAATCGCCCCCAGAAAAGAGGAGCCTCCGAGGGGTCATATCCAGCCTTAGCCATCAGTTCAATTCCTATCGCATCCGCTTCGCTCTCGTGATGACGACTGTATGGAAGCAAAATCCCATACTGAGTTCCAGTCCCAAAAGCCCGCATCGCGAGATCTCGAGTCATGGGTGTGGTCTCGCTCATCGCCCATCCAAGGACCGCTCCTGCCCCCTGCACTCCTGCTTGCTGACTCATGCGCTCAGCACCATGCCTAGCCAAAGCATGGGCGATCTCATGACTCATGACCACCGCCAACCCAGCCTCGTTCTCGCACAAAGGAATAATCCCCTCATAAATCGCAACCTTGCCTCCGGGCAAACAGAATGCATTCTGCGTGGGACTTGCCAGTAACCGAAACTCCCATTGAAATCCCGGAGCATTGGCAACCGAGGCGATTCGCTCCCCTGTACGCTGGACCGCTTGGACCCATGCAGCGTTCTGCGAAGCGGTCGATTTGGAAATCACGTCGGCATAACTTTGCTCACCCAGCGACATCTCCATCGATTTGGGAATAAACACCAATTGAGGCCGACCCGTTACGGGCGTCGAACGGCATCCACAGCAGAATCCAAAGCCCATCGATCCCAAAGTAGCCAACATGCGACGGCGAGAGGGTCTGCAGAGACCTGTTTTTTCGTCCATTCTTTTTCTTCCTAGGGCTTGGAAATCCTTCGATCCATCGCGAGGAAAATACCCGATCAAGCCACTTGAATCCAAGATGAATTCCCGCTGACCCAGACCCCTTGATCCTCTAGAATGGTCGCTCACTAGAAAAACTAAGAGAATTTTTTGCTAGCAGAACGTCACCCACTGCACCCACAACCATGTCCGACTCGATCGATCCAGCCACCTGCCTATTGCAATTCCAAAGACTCGGTTTCTACCTGGCGCGAAATCTCTTTGAAACCGATGAAATGCAAGCTTTACTTAAATTCGCCAGAGGGGATTCCAAGTTAGCCTCTCAAGCTTATGTGCGGCGGGACTCGACCGGCGGTGAAAGCAAGCTTGCTCTAAGAAACGACCTAGACGATGAGTCTCCTTATACGGCCATCGTGCGATCCAAGCGAGTTGCAAAGACCATGGAACTTCTGCTGGGTGACGAAGTTTATCACTACCACCACAAAATGATGCTCAAAGAGCCTCGCGTCGGGGGAGCGTGGGAATGGCACCAAGACTATGGCTACTGGTACCAAAACGGTTGCTTGTATCCAGACATGGCCAGTTGTTTGATTGCCGTGGATCGAGCTACCCAGGAAAACGGGTGCTTACAGGTTCTCAGCGGTTCGCACCTTATCGGTCGTATTGAACATTTCACCACGGGCGACCAAAAAGGGGCTGATTCGGCCCGGGTCGCCCAAGCCATCGAAAGGCACGAACTGATTTACTGCGAAATGAATCCTGGCGATGCGCTCTTTTTCCACGGTAACCTACTCCATTGCTCTAGCAAGAATCTTAGCCCACACCCTCGTTGGTCCCTTATTTGCTGCTACAACACCAAACACAACGATCCCTACATCACCGACGGTCGACACCCAAACTACAGTCCATTAGAAATCTGGGACGACCACAAAGTTCGACAGGAGT
>JAGWZB010000308.1 GCA_018969045.1 Planctomycetota bacterium
GGCGAGAGAACTTCAAGCACCAAAACCGGGCGATCTTGGAAAGTCTCACTAGGTAAGTTAGGTTCGCAGACCACTTGAAGATCCGGATAGTAGAATCGTTTGGATTGCTGATGAACAATACGAAGCTTTGTATCGGAGTCCCAGACGATGCATGGTCTACCATAAAGGCTTTTCATGAAGGAAAATGCTGCGTTGAGTTTGACTCGGTTGTGTCGGTTGGTCGCACCGGTCATCGCACGGACCCGTCCGTCGATGTACTCGCTTTTGGTCGATACGGACTCTTGAGATGTCAAATACTCATCAACACCAACCAGCTCCAGTTTCTCCGCACCGCTCATTTTACGAGTTGTCCTCCTGATACTGTGGCTCAGGCTCTTGAACGCACGTTGGCGTAAACTCAATCCCTTCATACACAGCACTCAAAGCCAGTGACAGCCCTAGCCTCGGCAGATCGATCGATCGATCCATGCCCTGGAACTCCAAACGCTCAAACCAAGATCCACAACGACGATACAAAATCGCAATCGGCTGATGTTGCTCAAGGATTAAATAGTACTGCAACGATGGTATCTGCGTATAAGCAGTGAGCTTCTCATCCAAATCGTAAAGACGTGTCGTGGGCGAGAGAACTTCAAGCACCAAAACCGGGCGATCTTGGAAAGTCTCACTAGGTAAGTTAGGTTCGCAGACCACTTGAAGATCCGGATAGTAGAATCGTTTGGTATGCTCGCGGATGATACGCAGTTTCGTATCAAAAATATGTGGTTGGCAAGGCTTGCCTCTTAGTGATGCAGCTATTGCCAGAAAGCAGTTTTCAGTGACTCGGTTGTGTCGGTTGGTTGCGCCGGTCATCGCACGGACCCAACCATCGATGTACTCGCTTTTGGTCGATACGGACTCTTGAGATGTCAAATACTCATCAACCCCAACCAGTTCCAGCTTCTCCGCACCGCTCATCGCAAGCCTCCGCGCCATGTCCACAGATTCCATGCCCGGTGACATTATAGAATCGGAACGACTTTAGGTGCGATTTTGGTTTGAAAAACAAAGTCACTTCTCGGGCAAGATGCGCGGGCCGTCGGTTTCATAGCGCCCTAATCCACCTTGCTCGCGCCGGCCATGGGTCCAAAGCAACCACGTATTACGTTTAAAATACAGCCCCGTATAATCGTATCCAAAAGTCCCTTCCTCGGGTCTTTTGCACTCCCCCTGCAATCGGCCACCGTGTTGGCCTTTGAACGGAGTCGAACCACCCACATAGCCCACACTGTGCTGCGCGTCGATCCCCTTGGATGCAAAGATGCCAGGAATCCAAGGAGCCCCGGCCCGCTGCATGCCTTCTGTACAATAACGACCAGACTTAGTTCCCGCCGGAACCTCCTGGCCACGTCCTTCGAGGGAATAGCTCTCTGCGCGGGAGTCATCGCGACTACCAAGCTTTACAGTGCGTTTAGGAGCAACTTGAACAGGTCTATTTGCAACCGACGTGTCCACAATAGGTTTATCAGCAGTCCCATCGGTTGGAACTCGAAGGATCTGCCCTTGGGGATCCAATGCGATATCTTCGAGAGTCGGCGTCTTGAACGACACGCGGACGGGTCCTTGCGTCTGCTGCGAAAATCCGTCGGATGCCATAAGGGCAAACGCAAGGAAAGCGAGAGAACCTCGACATTGCGGTTTTAACAACTTACGCATGATCAGCCCTCCTTGGCCCTCTTTGCTCTAACGCTATCTTATACTCCCGTAACGGTATTATCGACATAAACCAAAGCGCTAACTTAAAGTGAATCGACTCTCTAGTATCACCCTTACAATCGTTACGACAGAAGGAGCGAAATGAGCATCCGGTTCCGATTAAGCCAGTGGATTGCGATTGAACTTCTGATAGGGCAAGCGAACGTTCGAGACGTAGAACTGATCGGCGCGTTTGCCGATCGGTGCTGTCAAACTTAACTCCCCAACGCTCGTGACCACGTCATCTTGATCGACCCCGTCACCGCTGACCCCAAATCCCCCGACGAGAACCGAGGAGTTTTTATACAGGGGTGAACTCCCTGGAAAGAAAACGATTCCGTTTTGGTTCGCCAAGTTCAAGGGGTCACGGAAACTGCGAGAGGCAGTGAAGGCATCGAATGAAACCACGCTGGCTTTGCTCGGGTCGGCATAAATCGATGCGGCCAAAGCAATATTGCCAATGTTTTCGCCCGTCCGAGGATTGACCCCGGGCATCGTCAACATGCTAAAATCCCCAGCTGGAGCGTCCGACTCTGCACCGGTAGGAAATCGTGGCGCTGCCAGAAAACGGAATGTCCGGTTGGTAAACGCTGTCCCTTTAGGCACGTCGGCAACCAAGTCGTTGTTCGCGTCAACTTGGTCTGCCATCACCAATCGATCGCTTGCGTAGTATCCTGTATTGCGACTCTTCGCAACAGCCACATCGATCGAAAAGACGGTCGCATCTTTCATCCGGTATAAACCTAGAACATCCCCATGCGAATCGCTCACGGCCAGCACCATTTTGGTGCGAGCACCCGGACGGAATATCGGGTCAGGTGGAGCCAAAACATTTAACCGAATCGCGGCCCGAGTGATGTCGGCTTGCGCAATCCCGTCCATAATCACCTTCTGGACATCGGCTGCCTTGATGTTGTCATGGACCGAATCATGAGGCAGAACCAGCCACCCTTCAGGCACCGCAGTGCCTCCTTGATGCATAATCCCCGGCTTCACCTCCACGTCGCTTCCGCTCTCATCGGATATGCCCGACCCAAGCCTCTTACCTTCTTGAATCAGCCTGTCTACACCGAGCACAGGACTTGAAGTCGTCGGATGCGGTCCAAAGATCTCCAGCGTGATTCCCACCAAATCGATCCGACCAGAGATTCCACTGATACCTTTGGCAATCGGTGCTTTGCCGTTAAGCGCCCAATAAGGTGAGTCTTCGGTGATTGGGCGGTTGTTCGGCCCAAGGGTTGTACCTCCGGCAGTAAAGAAGGCTATGTACTCAGCCTCCAACACCTTGGGCGCATTGAGTCTCTCGATCTCTTTTTGTGGACCTAGTCCGCCGCGCGTCGATTCGTGCTGAAAGTTCTGTTCAAACGTTGCATAACCGTCCTTGCCTGGAAAAAATACTCCCACTCCACCAACAAGCACCGGAAACAACTTCTCGGCCGTCGGACTTGGATCAGGGTCGACATCAACCAAACGGTACAGAGGCACCCCTCCAGGAAGGGTCGCGATCCCTCGGCTTTGTGCCGTCGTGAACTTGCCCGACTGGAATCCATACGACTCAGGAAAGAGCTTCATGTACTCCTGTGCCTTTCCCGCAACAAAAGCCGGATCCACGTTGAAACGTCGGTTCAACGTGATATCATCCCCACCGAATCCTTTGATTCCGTCAGCCCCCGGATGGATCGAACTATCGCGACTCTGATGCTCGATCTGCAAAAGATCTACCAACGGGGTGTTGCGAACCTCTGGGGGAAAGTGCCCTCCAACACCAATTGGGGCAACAAATCCAGGGCCTCGCAACGCAGAGTTGATGTCGGTGATGTTCGGATTCGATTCGACAACTCGCTGAGTCATCGTCGACTGGCTGATAAAGCGAATCGTCCTTGAAGTTAATGGTGCTTCGGTGTTCGAGAAAAAGGCTGCTGTACGAGCTTTGGCAACGGCTCCGTCAATTGCAAAGACTAAGTCTTGTGGTCGTCCTGCAAAGTTGTTCTGAACATCCTTCTCAACCCGTACCCCAAGAATGTTTCCTGCGCGATCGACGATTGCAATAATGGCGTCTTGACTGGGGGTGGCCATCGAAGCGCGTTTCAAGAGAGTCTCGACCTCAGTTGCCATCAATTGATGCATTTCTTCCAGCATGTTAAAGCCTGAGTCATCCTCCCCGGAAACCAAGGGTGGCGGGATAAATGGCATGTTGGCATTGATCACATCAATCACAGACAAAGCATCTAGCGGATCGATCGCACCATCATTGTTGACATCTGGGTAAGCCGAAACTTCCCCTTCCCCCATCCCCTCAACCCAATCGTTAGCTCGCTTGGTGTTGATATGATTGATGACCGCCAGTGGATCCAGCGGGGATACAACACTGTCGTTATTGACGTCTTCTGGCAATGCCGCGTTGTGCCATCCAGACGCAGAAAACAACTCACGGGCCTGCAGCGGCTCGAAAAGGACTCTTCTGTACCTCGATTTCATGCCCCGACGGTTTCTGCCTAGAAACATCGCTTTTGGACCTCGCAATAAACCACTCGACACCCGCTCCTACTGCAAAACGGACCTCATGCTACCTAACTCCAGTGAATCACCCCTCAGGTCCGCTAGCAAATTAGAAATCTTTTGAATGTAAGTAAAAACCGTTAGATTTTTGCCGGTTAGTAAAGTTTCGATTGCCGATACAGCCATTAGTTCCGGACTTCTCGCTAATGATATTTGAAAAGTTATGCCGTTTTGGTGAAAAGTGCTCAAGTTTAATCGGGGATTCAGTTGGTTGCTGGCCACCTCCCTGGGGGGCGTATGGATGTCGGTCGGACATTCAGAAGATCCCCCAGGACTGAATTCCCCTAATCCAGCTAATAGCACCGCGGATCCCTCGACGAGTCTCCCTCCTGTAGTCTCTGCCAGCCAACTTCGTCCCCGCTCTATCCCTTCGGCGGCATCTGCAGAATCCCTCGAACACCAACCGATCCAGCAGGAGCCATCGAACCGGGACGATCCTTCCTACCTAGGATCCAACGAACCAAAGAGCTTGCAACCTCTAGGAAGCCCAGATAACCAACTTCCCCAAGCAGTTACCCCAGGTCCTGAGACAAGCCCCTTCTTTCGCTCTTTCTTTTTTCCACCAACGGGTTTCACCGGTGGTACCAGCGTCGAACCCACCCAGCGACAAAACACCGACCACTTCATCCCCATCGAAGACCGATGGAGAATCGGAACTCCGACTTGGGATCGATACGGTAAAGGCCATCCACCAATGGACGACTACCCCTTTGTCCAAGGCGCATGGTGGGACCCTTACAATCAAAATGTTCTCAAAGGGGACTATCCGATCGCTGGACAAGACGTCTTTTTAAAACTTGGATTCAAAACGCTCAATCTGGCTGAGTACCGTCAAACACCGATCCCAACAACACCTACCGAAGCGACCCAGCATCCTGGGGAATTTGAATTTTTTGGAAACCCCAATCAGTTCTTTTTCACGCAATACAATTCCGCTTCGATCGACCTCTTCAAAGGGGACTCGGTCTTTCGTCCCTTTGATTGGCGTTTCAAAGCCAATGTCATCTTCAATCAAAACTACCTCAAGCTGTACGAACTGGGAGTCGTGTCTCCCGATGTAACCGATGGGACGAATCGCCACCGGACCTTTTGGTCTCTCGAAGAGTGGTTTTATGAATCGAAAATCGCGGATACTAGCCCTAACTACGACTTTGTTTCTGTGCGTGCAGGATCGCAATTCTTCACCAGCGATTTCAGAGGATTTATTTTCTCGGACACCAACCGAGCTGTGCGTGTTTTTGGGAATCGATT
>JAGWZB010000011.1 GCA_018969045.1 Planctomycetota bacterium
AGTATTGTTGGTTGCGATGGTAATAATCGATCGGACCTCCCGTACCTGCACCCTGGCTAACCACTTGCTCATCGATGCAGTCGGTTGCCGAATTGCTCATGGTGATTGGGACAGGGTTCATGTCGCTGAAACGAGTTGGACGGTTGTGGTAGCCATGGGTCGAGCGGGTCTAGTTGATCAGGCTAATGCTTCCCAATAACGCATGCAACTATGGAAAGTGCTCTTTACGGAAAGTTTCATGAGAATCCTTGGCGGAGTATTCGCTCGAACCAATGGTTTTCGAGTCCCTCACCGCTCTGGCGAACTGTCGTTGACTCATGGAGGGTTAGTCTTTCGTTCAAGGATATTCTCTTGCAGCTCTTTTGCCGTGATCTTTATGACTTCAATCCCCGCGTGAATCATTTTATTGATGACTGATTTGGATCTCTTGCCTAGGTGAAGATTCGTATCGACTGAAAAATCCGGGCCAACTATCAATATTGTCCCTTTCCGTAAATTCCTCGCTCGAATGTCTACATGTTCAGTTGCTAGTGACCTTTTTAAAAACCGGAGATCGTCTTCCGTAATTGGAAAATATAGTTCCACCCCATTCGCACCACTCATCAAATGGTCATCAAGGTGACATCCAAACCTATGGAATATCACCTCTTTCGGATGCGTCCAATCCACCCTTGAAGCGACTGGCTTGGCTTTCAGTTCAACAAAATAGGAGTCATCAACGAGTTCAGCTAATCGCCATTTCATCGACCGGTTTTCCCATAGATCACGGTACACGTTAATTGCGATTTTGAAACATTCCTTCGTTACGAGCTGGAAACTCTCATTGTAATTTACTGCGAAGCGAGCTTCGCGCTGTTCGAGCAACATAGTGGCTTCTATGTCAAGGTTTTCCTCATTGAGACGCAGCTTAAGAATTAGATTTTCGTCAGCCCATTGAGCAATATGCGTCCAATTGCTGTCATTTCTGCAACTGAAACACTTCACACTTCCCATCGGCAATTCCTTGCTTCCGCAAAGCGACCACGTTTTTGCTTGTATCAAATTGTTATGGATCGTCAAAGCAAGCTTTGAAAACAACGTAGGTGGAAATCGTGTGTTTCGAAACAGGAATTGTCCATTCATGGAGGGAATTCAATTCATTCAAATTGCATCGCTTAAGTGTATGGCTCGTCAGTTCGCACCAAGATCTTGGGTAAATCGCGCATTAGGCACCACCACACTACGATCAACACCAAGCTGTTCGGCGACGACTAATTGTAATGCGTTCCAAACGTCAGTTGGGTTGCGAGTCGAGTACCGAGACGCAAGCGTCTGGCACTATTCCAAGGTAATAGGATTCTGAATCCATCGGACACTTTTCCATGGATCTTCCGAGGCACAGTTTGCGTACTCAATGGGATCTGGAAGTCTCACCGCAGCAGCGTGTCCAATAGCGAGCGTTTTCCAGGGGAATGGACGGTAATCTAAGCATGGTGACCAAACTGCGTCAATTAGAGGTCTGTTGTCCCAACGTAGAAAGGCGTCAAGGTACCGTTGGCCAGCAGAAATGGAAGCACATTCAAGTCGCAACTCGGCGTCCGCCTCGCAGTACGGCAAATGCCTTGCAAATTGCGTCCAATCCGGATTCGCAATCCGCTCCCATTGCGCAAAGCCTATGGCTGTAAGGGTATAAGAGTTAGCGATCGCTAGATTGCTAACCGAGACAGAAAGTGCCTGCAGCAATTCTTCTCTATGGCAAGGAAATTTGAATTCAATAAGCCCATTGCTGGACAAAGATGCAACCGATTCTGCCACAACAAAACGATCGAAGCCGTGACACCTTAGATTCATTGCACCTGTTTCGCCAAGTTCGCCATCAAATATGAAAGGGAATGGAATTGACGTTCCCCACGAACTTGTGATCGGCGCTTCAAGAAGCCAATGGTCGATTTCAGATATCATGTTTTCCTGCTGCAACAGACAGAATTAGTGCCCGTCAAAGATGACGGCCAAGAATCCCCATGCAAGTCATGGGGCGAAGCGATGGCAAAGACGCTTTGGGTTGTGGGGCATGCAACATCGATGCCACTCGATACGTGCGAATCTCCCGCGCGAGCATGCGCGCGATCTGCACAGAGCGATAATTTGCAGGGAATCGATGAAGCGACCATGCAGTGCATTGTAAAGGATCCGCAAAGCACGGTGCAAACTTTTCTACCGGCAGACCGCAGTTTTTCTCGGGTCTGACGCCCAACGCATCGCGTCCCTCTGACGTCTGATGCACCCATGGCTGTTCGAGGAGTTCCTCTTCCTCCAGTCTCACGCCTCCAGCCTACCGCCTGCCTTCATCGCTCCGGCGGACTGTCGTTGACTCATGGAGGGTTAGTCTTTAGGTGAACGATTACCTCTTTCCGTTAGCTACTCACCCAGTGTTTAGAACCGAATCAATGGAGCGGTGGCAAAGTTCTTTTTCATCCCAGCACACAACCCCCTTTTCGCCATAAAAAAAATGCAAGTCGTTCACATTAACGTTATTGCAGCGGAAATGTTTCACAGCCAAATACGCAGCTTGTTTCCATATCCCCGATTCGGCGTCTTCGCATACAATATCAAACACAGATGCTTGATTGGCAATAATTGCATCTGCAAGCTTATCTGGACTCGAGTGAATACCTGTGTCACAGTGGTAGATTGATAATATCCCTTGCTTAACCGGGGCAAAGTCACTCAAAGTGTAGATATCAAAAATACACTCTCGCAAATGTAGCCTGGTGAGCTTGGTCGCTGAAAATATCAATTTGAGGTCAACTAAATAGCTCCACACGTTTCCAGGTGCGCTAGGGGAATGATCTGCTCTTCCAATGAAAATGGCTTGGTCATTAGGATCTGCTTATCACTACAATCCCCTAAGGAGCCAAGCCATGGATGGCATTATTTGCTTGACCGACTCGCAACGCAAGACCGCACTAGAACATTTCCGCTACGGAGAGAATGCTCGCATATCGCGTCGAGCCCATATTCTGATACTTTTGGATCGAGGTTGGTCCTATCGCCAAATAATGGATGCCATGTTGTGCGGATCCGATTTGGTCGCGGATGTCAAACGGTGCTTCCTAGAGAACAGTCTGGAATCTGCAATTGGAGTCACTCAGCCCCGAAGCTTGGATTCGGATCTGACCGATACTATTTGCGATTGGGTCGTTGAGTATACTCCTCAAGACTTCGGTTACTTTCGAACGCGATGGTCATGCGAAATCCTGTCTGAAATTCTAAAGGAACAAACGCAAACTTCATGTACTGGTGAAACGGTACGTCGGTGGATGCATCGCCTCGGATTCGTATGGAGAAGACCTCGACCAGTGGTAGGCCCATCGGACCCATTTTACCCCGATAAAATACGGCAAATACGGCGGCTTTTGAGGCATTTACCTACCAACGAGATTGCGGTTTTCCAGGACGAGGTCGACATCAATCTCAACCCAAAAATTGGGAGTCAATGGATGGCTCGTGGTCTACAGGCCGAAGTCGAAACTCCTGGTAACAATCAAAAGCTCTATCTGTCTGGTTCATTGATATGGACGACAGGAACTCTATTGGTGAGCGAACCACAACAACGCAGAAACTCGGATCTATTTCTGGCTCATTTGGACGAGCTGCGTAGGCGATTGCGAGGCTACTCGAAGATCCATGTAATCTGCGACAACGCATCCTTTCACAAGTCAAAGGATGTCAGGAGATACCTTGAGAACTGGAGGCGTCGTATTCAGATCCATTTTCTACCTGCCTATTCCCCGGAAACCAATCCGATCGAGCGAGTATGGTGGCATCTCCATGAGACAATCACACGAAACCACCGATGTAAAACGATGGAGGAGCTGGCGTCCCTTGCCATGGAATGGCTCAGATACAATAACAACTACTACGCCGACATGCGGAATACATTTGCTCTGGCTGCGTAGCGCACCTGAAAACGTGTGGAGCTATTTAGATCAACCAATCAAACAAGGAGTCGATTTCCTTAGCCCTTTGATCTTAGTCATGTTGCGATCTCCCCCAGGAATCCAGTAGCAGACTTGTAGAGAAAGTGGTTTTTTGGAATCAGCAGAAGCTTATTCACAAGTACCGCTTTTTCATCAAGTGGCAAATCATCTACCACGCACGTAAGTGCCACAATCGCATTTGCACCATCGACTCCAAAGATCGATGGTGAAAGGATTGCATTGTCCAAAATTATTGTTAGTGCATCGAATGATCGAAGATCCCGATACAACAACTGAATGCAGACATCGAGGAATCTATGGCATACGTCTCTCTTCAATATGGAACGGTACTTGGTGACAACTTCCATCGCGAGCAACCTAAGTTGCTCACGGTCAAAATCAGCATGGTCAAATTCACATGTGTCGCGAATCTGACGCAAACGCCCGATATGTTCAAATCGTTGCAGAAAGCTTTCGAGTTCCATTTTCGCTTTCGAAAGTTGAGCTTCAGAATTTGCTAAATACACATCCAAAACGCATCAGGCTATACCATTTCTATCGTCAGGGATGTGAAACCACAACGGAAGAATCGGCATCGGTGGCAATGGAATTCGAGGCCACGCAGGCCACCATGGTCGAGGTGTCACTGGCGGCGGGAGGGGGACCGTTGGAATCACTGGGGATGGCAAAGGAACAGGAACAGGAACAGGATTTGGGTCAGGCAGAGGCCGGTCTCTGCAGTCAATACTATCTTCCGCTCTTTCGCGATAGGCTCGGCAAAGTGTAAATCGATCTCCTCCTGTGTACTCTACCTCAATGACGGGTGCTTTGATCTTATCTGGCTTATTGGGACAATAACAATCAAAGTGACATTCAAGTCGCTTTACGGTAATCCTCGTGTTGTTCACCGTTTCAGTAATCGTCCGAACTTTTGCCTCAGACAAAGTACAGTTCGTTTCAATACTGCAGAAACCACTCGGATCCAGAAAGACGAATGGATTACTACGAAAGATCTCAGAAAGACTTAATGCATCCCAATACCCAATCGGGTCTCTCCCCAAAAACCTCCCCGCACACGGGCTCATCCATCTCGCCCTGAAATGATGCAACCCCAGCGTTGCATCCCACTCACGGCCAGTATACGTGTAGCGATTGCAAAGCGTTGAGCTTTGAGGTGTAAGGGGTAAGCCAGAGGCATCCAAGATCGTCGGTTGACCGTAAGCCGTGTAGGCGTATCGTTCGGCGATAGAGCCTGTGGATGTTGTTATAGCAGTGATTGAGTATTGTTGGTTGCAACAGAAAGATCTAGTGCCAGTCGAAGATGACGGCCAAGAACCCCCTTGCAATTCGTGGGGCGAAGCGATGGCAAGGACGTTTTGAGTCGTGGGGCATGCAACATCGATGCCACTCGATACGTACGAATCTCCCGCGCAAGCCTGCGAGCGATCCGCACAGTGTGATATTTTGCGGGGAATCGATGAAGCGACCATGCAGTGCATTGTAAAGGATCTGCAAAGCACACCGCAAACTTATTTTACCTGGAGACCGGAGTTTTTCTCGGGTCTGACGCCAACGCATCGCGTCCCTCTGACGCTTGAGCCTCTTCGAATCGGTCGGATAAATGCATGACTTGTCCTTCGTAGGAAAAATGGATCAATCCGTGGAAGTGTAAGGGTGTCAGTGGGCGATTTAAAAGGGGCCTTCTAAGAGCGGTTCTGAAGGGGCCAATTTTGGTTGATAAGAAAGCTCCCTACGGCTTTGGCATTTTTGGATCAACCGGTGGCCCCTTTCTCAAGACTAGCCCCTTTTGGCGGGATCCCAGCCAAATGCCGATCTACGGATTTTCGATCGAAATCTGGTCGCTGCGCCTACCGCTGTAGCAGGTCGCTATCTGTAGGTTTCACGCAAACTAGGCGAGTGGACGATGCGAAAAGCTGAGTTTTCCTTTGATGAATGCGCGGCGGGCTTGCTAGTTTGCTAGATGAAGATGGGCTTGCCGTGGCGTACTGCGGAGATTTAGAATACGTAGGGACTTATTGACATCTCCCGACGAAATCAAAATGGCAACATCGAAAAAAGATCGGCTACTGCAAGTGTTCAAGCAGATGGATGTCGTACGTCCACGAGACGCCGAAGCGGCTGGAATTGCGGGATCGTATCTAAATGCTCTCTACAGCAAGGGAATTCTGGAACGTCCGAGTCGCGGGCTGTACACACTTCCCAACACTGAGCCGAGTGAATTCCGCTCCATTGTTGAAGCGTGCAAGCTTTCCCCCAATGCCATCGTGTGCCTGTTGAGTGCTCTCCGAATTCACGACCTCACAACACAATCGCCATATGAAGTGTGGTTAGCTATTGGTGAAAGGGACCGCAAACCGCAAATGACCTACCCTCCGATTCGAATCGTTCGTTTCTCAGGTGCATCGAGAGAGTACGGAATCGAGAAGCGCAAAATCGAGGGTGTGGCGATCTCTGTCTACTCGGCAGCCAAGACAGTCGCAGATTGTTTCAAGTACCGCAATAAGATAGGACTCGATGTAGCGATTGAAGCACTACGCGATTGCCGTAGCTCGAGAAAAGCGACGATCGACCAAATCTGGCAGGCAGCCAAAGTTTGTCGAATGGCCAACGTAATGCGGCCTTACTTGGAAGCGACGTCATGACCGGTAAGCAACCTCGTGACATGCCTGCGTCCGTCCGGGCACGATTGTTGAACGTCGCCAAGCTGAACAACGAACCCTTCGACTTGGTGTTGGTTCGTTTCGCAATCGAACGGTTGCTCTATCGTATGTCTCAATCGCAATACCGCGACCGCTTTGTGGTCAAAGGTGCGACGATGTTTCAGGTTTGGAGCAATCTCAGCCATCGACCGACGCGCGACCTTGATTTGCTTGGCACGGGCGAGCCCGACGTTGATCGTTTCGTCGAGATCTTTCGAGACCTGTGTGTTCAGGAAGTTGAAAACGATGGTTTAGTCTTTGTTGCCGATTCTGTTTCTGCCATGAAGATGAAGGAAGACGAGGAGTACGAAGGCATTCGGATGAAGTTCGATGCGTTTCTAGGTTCCGCGCGAATTCCCGTTCAAGTAGACGTTGGGTTTGGTGATGCAATCACTCCAAGCTCACAGCTCATTGTATTTCCGACGGTTCTTGAGCTGCCTGCTCCGCAGCTTCAATCCTATCCAAGAGAAACAGTTGTTGCCGAAAAATTCCAGGCCATGGTAATGCTGGGTATTGCGAACAGTCGGATGAAAGACTTCTTCGATCTATTCACGCTTTGTACGCAATTTGAATTCGAAGGAGAGGTCGTACGTCAGGCCATCGGTGCAACGTTCGAACGTCGCAAGACGACTATCCCAACAACACCTCCACTTGCCCTTACGACTGAGTTTTCCGAAGACAAGCAAAAGTCGCTTCAGTGGAACGCGTTTTTGCGCAAGACGAACCTGAACAGCAATGCCCTTACACTTTCCGAGATTACAGCTCGCCTTGCTGACTTCTTGATGCCGCCAGCGGAGGCAGCAAGTCAAGGCAGGCAGCTCGGCAAGTATTGGCGGCCAAGCGATGGATGGATTGAAGGACGGTGAACGCCCCTACGGATCACGGATCCCTGCTGACTGCAAAACCCATTTTTCTTGGCCAGAAGCTTTCGAAGTGTTATCATCCAGGTATGAGCCTAGAAATCACTATTCCGCCACAACTTGAACAGGTAATCGCCAAGCGAGCGGCTGAAGTCGGCGTCGATGCGCAAACCTACGTCGTCGATACCTTGTCAGAATTGGTCTCGGAATCGCTCCTGGCCCCTGTTTTGTCCTCCGAGTTCATTGCACAGCTTGATCGCATCTCTGAGATCCACATCAATGCGCCAGCGACCTTCGATGACTCAATTGATCACAGTCCCGACGCTGGAAACCATGTGCTGCGCCTACCGCTGTAGCAGGTAGCTATCGCGTTGTGTTTCCGTCGAGTGATCCTCGACTTTTAATCTATAGGTCAAGGGCTTATGTTTTTGCTCAGCGTAAGTAGCGTAAACGTTTAAACATTGGTTAGGTTTCGTTTAGTAAATGAGTGAATAAACAGATGCTGGGCGTTCTTGGGGGCTCTGCCCCAACGCCCCGGGGATTTATCGCATTGTGGCCCAAGGCAAGTGGCACTTGCCTTGGGATCCATTGCACCCCCATTTGGTAGGGTCGCCGGGCAATCTTTTTTTCCTATTTTCGACCCAGTGACCAAACTAGTCACTGCACCGCTTCACATTCTCTTAACTGACGGTTTCTTCGATGGTTAGGAACGCTACCTGAGGCCAAATATGCCTTCAGTAGCAATTCTTACCCAATCCTCAAACCTAGACACCAGCGGACTTTAGGTCGCCCCGAACAAAAAGTTTGACTTTGCGTTTGGAAACGATAAACTGCCTGCCCATGACGCTACATGTAGTGCCATTGCGACGAAAAGACTACTAAGGGTAGTGTTTCCTGTCGATAATGGTGGTATGTGACTGGTTCATCGATTGCTGCCACGTGCGACTAGGTAGCATTCGCCGAACGCGTCGGAGGCTTGTAAGGAGTCTGGGGCAAGACGCCCCGCCGAGGTCGCAAGGAATCGTCTCGTCCCACGTTGTGCAAAACGGCCCTTTTCCCTGGATCAAAACACTTGAGGACCCTTATCCCCCAATGTTTTCTCATTAGAAGAGCTAATTTGCGATTCGCCTAGTCTTTATTTACACACCCCAGGAGTCAATCCAAAACATGGCAACTGCAGAAATCGGAAATGAACGTCGAGTTAAAACCCGAACCCCCCAAGAGGTTCGCGGCAATCGCAACGGCTTGAGGATTGAATCACGCTTTTGTCCGACGGGTGTTTCTGACCCTTTTGAGACGACCCAATGGGAAACCCGTAGTGCGGCGATCAAGGATGAGAACGGCAAGGTCCTTTTCGAGCAAACCAATTGCGAAATCCCCTCGACCTGGAGCCAATTGGCCACCAACGTGGTTGTTAGCAAATACTTTTACGGCGACCCAAAGAACACCAAAGAACGGGAGTACTCGGTCAAGCAGTTGATTCATCGGGTCACTCGAACGATCGCCGATTGGGGATTGCAAGACGGTTACTTTGATCAACCCGCCGATGCCGAGCGATTCTATCGCGATCTGACTTGGTTGTGCCTACATCAGCATGGATCCTTCAATTCGCCCGTTTGGTTCAATGTCGGACTTTACCAGCAATACAATGTTGTGGGCACCAAGTGCAACTGGCACTACAACGTCCAACGCGGTGAGCTGGAACAACCAGAGAACCCTTATGAGTATCCCCAAGCCTCGGCATGCTTTATCCAAAGCGTCGATGACAACATGGAGGACATCATGCGTTTGGCTTCGAGCGAAGCGATGTTGTTCAAATTCGGTTCGGGCACAGGCACCGACCTTTCAACGATCCGCTCGAGCCGAGAAAAGCTCTCTGGTGGTGGCAAGCCCAGTGGCCCACTTTCCTTCATGCGTGTGTATGACCAGATTGCAGCGGTGGTCAAATCCGGCGGCAAGACCCGTCGGGCGGCCAAGATGCAGTCGATCAAAGTCTGGCATCCTGATGTGATGGATTTCATCGAGTGCAAATGGAAAGAAGAGCAAAAGGCTCACGCATTGATCCGCGAAGGTTATGAGTCGAACTTCAACGGCGAAGCCTATTCGTCAGTGATGTTCCAAAATGCCAACTTGTCAGTTCGCTTGACCGACGAGTTCATGCAAGCTGTCGGTGACGATCAAGTCTGGAATACCCGATGGATTTCGAACAAGTGCAAAGAAGAGCCCCCCAAGTATCAAGCTCGCGAGATCCTCAATCGCATGGCCGACTGCGCATGGCATTGCGGGGACCCAGGCGTTCAGTACGACACGACCATCAACACGTGGCATACCTGCCCAAACAGTGGTCGCATCAACGCGAGCAACCCATGTTCTGAGTACATGTTCTTGGACGATACCGCTTGCAATCTTGCATCGATCAACTTGATGAAATTCCGTCGTAACGACGGATCGTTTGATCATCAAGGGTTCATGGCTGCTTGTCGATTGTTCTTCATCGCACAAGAGATCCTGGTTGACCATGCGGCTTACCCAACCGACCGGATCGCTTTCAACAGCCACCTGTTCCGTCCACTGGGGCTTGGGTATTCCAACCTCGGTTCGCTGATCATGACCAACGGGGCCGCTTACGACTCTCCGATGGGTCACGGAATGTGCGGGTCGATCACGGCTTTGCTCCACGGCGCAGCCAACTTGGCCAGTGCCGAGATGGCGGGTGTTGTCGGTCCATTTGCCGAGTACACCCGGAATGCAGAACCGATGATGCGCGTCATGCAGATGCATCGCAATGCCATCGAGCAAATTCCTGATGCAGGTCCTCGATACCTCAAGGATGCCGCTCGCGAAGTTTGGGACAAGGTGCTCGATGCGGGACGCAAGCATGGCTTCAGAAACGCGCAAGCCACCGTGCTTGCACCCACCGGAACCATCAGCTTTATGATGGACTGCGATACCACCGGAATCGAACCCGATATCGCTTTGGTCAAGTACAAACAACTTGCCGGAGGCGGGATGCTGAAAATCGTCAATGGATCGGTTCCACTTGGACTGCTCAACTTGGGATACACCCCAGAGCAAGTCGAGGAGATCGAGAAGTACATCGACCAAAAGGATACGATCGAAGGTGCACCGCACATCAAAGATGAGCACCTGCCGGTTTTTGACTGTGCTTTCACACCAGCCAATGGAACACGCAGCATCCGATGGCAAGCCCACGTCGAGATGATGGCTGCCGCACAACCTTTCTTGTCGGGTGCTATTAGCAAAACCGTCAATATGCCGTCGGATACCACCGTCAAAGACATCGCCGATGCTTACTATTGGGGATGGCAGCTGGGGCTCAAAGCTGTCGCGATCTACCGCGATGGCTCGAAGCAAAGCCAGCCGCTTTCGACCAAGTCCGAAGCCAAGAAGGCCGAGGAAGCCCAAGCGGCCAAGGTTGTAGAAAAAGTTGTCTACAAGCCACGTCGCGAGCGATTGCCAGATACGCGAAACAGCGTGACCCACAAGTTCAGCATCGCTGGTCACGAAGGCTACATCAACGTAGGTCTTTACCCAGACGGTCGACCTGGCGAAGTCTTTATCACCATGGCCAAGGAAGGTAGTACTATCGGCGGCCTGATGGATAGCTTCGGCACTGCGATCTCCCTATCGCTTCAGTACGGGGTTCCACTGGAAGTTTTAGTCAACAAGTTCAGCCATACTCGCTTCGAACCCAATGGCCATACCACCAATCCCGATATCCGAATCGCCAAGAGCGTCGTCGACTACATCTTCCGTTGGATGGGGTTGACGTTCATGGCCGGTTATCGAGAAGAACAAAAGGCCAAAGCGGATCTGATCTCCGGCAGTGAGTCCAAGGAGACCAGCAAACCTGTAGTCGTGGCCGCCCCGGTTGCTGCCGCAGTCAAAACCGAGCCGATCCGTAGTGAGCCCGTTCGCACAGAGGCTAAATTCGTCAGCCATGAGGACAAGACGCCCTCTTGGTCGATTTCCTCGACGGCTCTCCGAGAAGACTCGCGAACCGAACAGTTCTCCCGTTTTCAAAGCGACGCTCCAGCGTGCGATAACTGCGGGTCCGTTACGGTGCGCAACGGCAACTGCTACCTGTGCCATAACTGCGGAAACAGCCTTGGTTGCAGCTAGGCATCCCGCAACACAGTCGCTCTGAGTCCAAATCGATTCCTTGCAAAGGGTGTTGGGAGCTGAAATCCCAACGCCCTTTTTTTATGGGCCGATCGCTTTCCACTGCAGCCTGCCAATGGCTTTTGCTAACCCGGTTTGGGGGTCTACATCGACCCAAGTGGCCGCCAAACGTACATCTTCGGTGGCCACATGAAAGGTATTCGGATCGAAGGTCAATGTCGTCTTGAGGATGGGTTGGATCTCCCTCCCAAGGATGCTTTTATAGGCACCTGTCATCCCGATATCGCACTGGAAAGCAGTTCCTCCTGCGAGAATCTGCTCGTCGGCCGTTGCCACGTGGGTGTGGGTCCCAAGCACAGCGCTGACACGTCCATCGAGAAAGTAGCCCATCGTCTGTTTGTCACTAGTGGCCTCTGCGTGAAGATCCACCCAACGGATTCGAACCTCGGGTGGAATTTGATCCAGTATTTTTTCGATGGCTTCGAAGGGGCAATTGACCGGACGCATAAAGACGCGTCCGAGCAAACTGACCACGGCAATCGAGTAACCGCTTTTGGTTTCTACGATGCAGAAGGTCTTGCCGGGTGCTTTGGCTGGAAAGTTGGCTGGTTTGACGATATTGTTGCGAGTCCATAGGACTTCTTGGATCTCACGTTTCTTGTAGATGTGATCTCCCAAGGTGATCGCATCGACACCCGCACTGCAGAGTTGTTCGTACTGCTTGACTGTAAGACCGGTGCCTTCGGCTGCATTCTCCGCATTGACGATAACTGCGTCGCAACCGGCATCGCGAAGTTTACTTATTAGCGAACAAACGACTGTCATACCAGGTTTCCCGACTACATCTCCAACATGCACGATCCGCACGGAGTTTTGTCGTTTATCCGGAAGAAAGTAGTCGTGATTCATCTTCTAGGTCGGCTGTTGATCATCCGTTTCAGGAGTATTGGTTGCGATGGTTCCGAAGTCGACAGTTTTGTCAAAATCCTTGTTTTGAGCGATGGTATTCCAGACCAAATCGGAATCTTTGCCGGTGGATTTTGTATCTTGACTTAGAAGCTGGGTTTCGTGGTGAGCTTGAGAACCAGCCCTGGAGGCACCTGAAGTGGATTTGGTCGATTCGAGCATTGGGTTTGCGCCTCGCTGGTAGCGACTCCACCAAGCATCTGCGTCATTGATTGTCCAGGCATCGCTGGCTGCGAGGCGATGGATTAAATTGGCAAGATCTCTGGCGGTTTGTGGGCGTTTTGCGCGGTTCTTTTCCAAGCATGACATGATAGCATGTTCCAGCTCTGAGGCGATGGGTTTTCCAGCCCGGAGCGAAGGCGCAAGTGGGATTGCGTCGACGTGCAATTGACAAAGCTCTGCTAAAGAGGTGGCTTGGAAGACCGAGGAACCCGTCAGAAGGAAATAGCCAACAGCACCCACGGCATATAAATCGCTGCGCGCATCGACGAGATCGGGAGTTTGGATCGATTCGGGCGACATGTATAGGGGCGTACCTGCCATCCCTTCCTGTTGCTTATTGCGTTTTGCATCGTCTACGGCTCGCACCAAACCAAAGTCCAAGAGCTTCACAAAGTCTGGCACACCGCCTCGTCGATTGAGCATGACGTTTGCAGGTTTGATGTCCCGGTGAACCAACCCCATCGAATGGGCTTCGAACAGAGAGCTGCAAAGTTGATCGAGGATCTTAGCGACGCGGCCTTCGGGTTGGGGACCGAACTTATCAACCAAATCTTGAAGATTGATGCCGTCTAAATATTCCATCGCATAATAAAAGACACCTTCTGGGGTTCGTCCGTAGTCATAGATCGCAATCGTGTGAGGATTGTTCAGATTGCAAGTGATTTGAACTTCTTGCTCGAAACGATTGATCGATGTTTCGTTGACTCGGTCGACATTCAGGAGTTTGATAGCGCTTTGTCGTCTGAGCATCGCATGATGGCCCCGATAGACGGTTCCCATAGCACCTTCACCGAGTTTTTCATCGAGGCGATATTGGCCGAGTTGCTTGGCCTCCACGGCCGCTTGCCTTGCCTCTCGCTGCAACTTGCTAACGATCACTGTAAAGGCCAAGATAGCAAGAGTCGTCAGCGCCAAAAGGCCGAACATGGTGTAGAAGGCTCGGCGCAGGATATTGAGCGGCTCAAAAGCTTCGTCGTAGTCGATTTCCGTCACCAAACCAAACGAATAGTCTTTGAGCCAAGTCCATACTCCAACGACTGGAACCCCTCGATAGTCTCGATATCCACCGATTTCCAAGCCGTCTTTTCCTTCGATCAAATGCATTGCGGCTTTTGTGAGGCTTAGCTCACTGCGGCGGGATTTCGGACGAAACCCTCGAGTCATGTCTCCACCGGGATCTCGCAGTTGAATGTTCAAGATCGATTCGGCGTTCTCTTTGTCTGGAAGGACTCCCAGAAGAATCAGGTCCTCGTCGAATCGGCTACCGGAAACCATCACACCCTGACTATCAACTGCATAGGTCTCACCGGATTTTCCGATACGCCCAAGCTGAATCAACCTTGTGAATTCTCGCTCGGGACGAATGCGCAGCGACAGGGCCGCGATGATCTGTAGATCCTGATTGAGGATTGGAACACTGACGAACATGGTTGGGACCCCGGTTTGCATTTTCCCGTGCACATCGGCGATCGGAACGCGGCTGGCAAAGGGTGGGGATACCGATGGCTTGTTGTCAAAGACGCGGGTCAAAAAGCTTTCGTACTCTACGATATTCTTGCCAATCAACTCACGATGATTCGACGCCAAGACTTGGTGCTTTGGATCCGAGATCATGTAACCAGAGAATTCGTAATTGGCCAATGTCGGAGCGACTTCTTGTTCGATCTGCTCGAGCAAGTTGGCATCTTCGATTCGCGAAGCAGGGTTTGCTAAGGGTGCAATATTTTTACTTGTTTTGATCAGGTCTTCGACAAGTTGCCTGAGGTCGCTTTGGTTGGCCAGTGTTCGGGCGCTGATCTCTTGCTGAGAGAGCCATTTGAGCACCATGGATTTTTCAACTTCAAGAAGCGTCGTCAACTGCGATCGCAGGTTGGCTTCCATGGTCAATCGAATGCTTCGAGTGATCAGGTATCCGATGAGGGACAGCAACAGCACGGCAAGGAGCGGCCAGATCCAAAGCTGTCTGCGAAGCAGCAGGGTGGTGCGTTGGATTCGATTCCCCATCGACGTGCGAGCGAAGGTCATGTGGGCCTTCCGTCCGTCGTCTTGCTCTTTGGGTTGGGCCCACCAATTCTTGATCGCAGAGAACATCGCTTACAGAAACCCTAAACTATCCCTTAGTCCATCACAAACCCTACAAAGCAAACGGTCGGAAGAACCCAACCGTCGCGCCTAAGTTTGCTTATTGCAACAAGTCAACGGTAGTTCACGATTGCCATCGGGCGAGGGGAACCAGCAGTTTTTGGAAGTTTTTTTGGGACGGCGGGGATTTCTGTGGCTGTAATGGATGTCTTCGGAGGCTAGCGGCTTTCCATTGGCATTACACCACTGGAGGCGTAAGCCCCGGCTATCGTTTTGATTTCTTTGCGCGGGCGACCGTTGTTTTCTTTGTTTTCTTGGCTGGAGCGGCTTTAGCAGGCTTGGTTTTTTTGCTGGCCTTTTTGGTACTTGAAGGGCTTTTCGATCTACTTGCTTTCGACTTGGTGCCGGAGAGATTACGTGCTGCGGTTTGAACATTGGAAGTCGTTGCCAATTCAATACCGAACATCGCACCTAGGTCTTCACCCGCCAGATCGGAATGCTGATCGAGACCGATTGCATCGTCGGTGGTTTGCGAAGTCAATGCATCGGAGACCAGCTCTGATTGCTGGACACCTCGCATCTTGAAGAACAATTCAGGCTCTGAATCTAGCAAATGTCCGACTCCATAGAGGGTGGCTGCGACGTGTTTGCACATCGAGGCATAGTCAGGACAACTGCATTGCAATTTGAGTTCCTTGGGACTTGGGAACATGCCATCCTTGGGATCTGTTAATCGGCCGAGAACGGCATCCGGCAACTTGCCTCGCATCAAATCCAACAGCGAGCTGACTTGCTCAGAGCAATCGCTTCGAATCGCCTTCCACTTTTTCTTGTTCAGCGGATCGATGGAGATTTTGATCTTATAAAGAGACGAACCGCTTACCAGAGCCGTGATCTGGCCGGTTTCGATCTGTAGATCGATGATCGATCCATTGCGGGCATAGGTACGTCCTCGGGGCATACGATTGGCCCAGTCGGCGTAAATCTCTAGGTTCTTGCACCAAGCAAGCCCCCAGAAACTCGTGGCGATGGCTTTCGAATTGATATGGATTGGCCGAAGACTCTTCCCTTTTTTGTTGAGCTTACTTGCCTGACGTGCCGCTTCGGCCCGTCGCTGTGCGACTGGTACGTATGGCGCCCATCTGTCGTCGAAAGCCATATTCGATCCTCCATGAATGTTTTGTGCGAGCTAAATTGAAGATGCTTTGTTGATGTCCAAAGAGACGAATTGGAGTAAATCATTATCTGACATCTCGGTCAAATTCACTTCACCCGAGTCGTCAAACATGTCCTGGCTGATCTGTTTTTTGGATTGAATGAGGTCATCAATTCGTTCTTCGAGGGTGCCTGAAGTCACAAACTTATGAACCAGGACATTTCGTACTTGGCCAATCCGAAATGCTCGATCTGTCGCTTGGTCTTCGATGGCTGGATTCCACCAGCGATCAAAATGGACGACATGACTGGCTTGCGTCAAATTCAATCCTGTGCCCCCGGCCTTAACCGAGATCACAAAGAAGGGTGGGCCAAATGGCTGCTGGAATTCGCTCACTAGTTTACCGCGCAGCTTTGCCGGAGTCTTGCCAGTGAGCGTTAAACCAGGGCGTCCAAAGACTTCTTTTAGAAAATTGCTCAATGGTTCGCACATCGTTTGAAACTGGCTAAAGATCAATACTTTTTCTTGTTTGGCACAAATATCCAGGCATAGCCGCTTTAGCTCGGCGAACTTGCCAGAGGTCTTCTCATCGAACGACTGACCTTTCAAGTACATCGCAGGATGATTACAGATTTGCTTAAGCTGTATCAACGTTGCCAACACAATGCCGCGACGCTGAATGCCCGTGGCCACGTCCAGCGACTTCTCCAGATCCTTGATCACTTGCTCGTACAGTGTAGCCTGTACGGTGGAAAGATTGCAGTCTACTCGAATCTCCGTTTTGCTTGGCAGGTCAGGCACTATGCTTGGATCTGTCTTCATCCGCCGTAGTACATAAGGCTGGATTAGCTTACGAAGCGCAGCGAGATTCTGAGAACGTCGACGTTCATCTTTGCTGGAGACAAATCGTTTGAACTCGGCAGGGGTGCCGAGCAAGCCTGGCGAGCTGAAATCAAACAACGACCACAAATCTCCCAGATGGTTTTCTATCGGTGTGCCAGTCATGATCATGCGGCAACGTGCGGGAATAGCTTTGATCGCTTTGGTTTGAATAGAACCGGCGTTCTTGATCGCCTGAGCTTCATCGAGGATCACTAGCTTCCACTTGATTTTGGTGAGCCATTTCGCATTTCGGATCGCCCCGTAGGTCACGATGACGACATCTTGATCCGCGACCTCTCTGGCTGGATTAGACTCAATGGCTTTTAGCTGATCGAGACTCTTTACCGAACGATGTGCTACCAAGGTTTTCAACTGGGGTGCAAATTTGGCGATCTCGCGCTGCCAATTTCCGAGCAAAGAAGTCGGTACGATGATCAGACATGGTGAAGAATCATTGCGGGTCGATCGATGGTGCCGTTGCAGCAATGCAATCAGCGAGATTACCTGCAACGTTTTTCCCAATCCCATGTCATCGGCCAAGCAGACTCCGAGTCCAAGTTGTGTCGCGAACCATAGCCAACGAACACCAGCGATTTGATAATGTCGTAGTTTTGCTTGAACGACCGATTCCGGATCAATGTCACCACTCTCACTGGGCTCTCGGAGTGCTTTGAGCGTTTGCTGCAACCACTCCCCGGGCTCGATCCGTGTCCAACGGACTGTTTCAGAATCGTTGTCTGCATGGCCAATGGCTGCTCCCGATAGCAGTCGCATTGCTTGAAGGAAATCAACGCCTCCAACATGTTGCTTTCTCAATTCCTGCCAGTGTTCCAATGCAGACTTGAGCTTATCTTGATCGACCTCAACCCATTTACCTCTTAACAAAACAAGCCCCTCTCTGGCGGCTAATAATTGCTTCAACTCTGTTTGGCTAAGTGGCTCTCCTTCGATCGTTACACCAACTTTCAAGTCCAGGCCGTCGATCCCGAATCGGCTAGGTTCCTTCGATCCTATGTTCACCGAGACTTGCGGACGAGGTGGTCGAGAAGCATTCCACCAATTCGGGACGCGAATCACCAAACCCGCTTGTTCCATAATGGGAATCGAGGACAAGAATTCATGTGCTTGTCCGATTCCCCAAGACTGCGGCGCAAAGAGCCTGCGAGTTTCCAGCAAACGTGCAACGAGATTTACTGACCTGGCAGCACGACTGACTGGTTCAAGCAACTGATCGAGCTTAGCAGTGTCTTTGGCTGCGATAGACTCCCGTAGTGCATCGGCCAACGGACGGTGTTGCGGTTTCCCGTCCTGGGTTTGCCCTTGTGTGTACGTCGCAATGAAGGCGAAAGGGGATTCGGGATTCCTCTTATTTTCAGCCAGATGAAAGGTGACGCGACCGATTAAATTCCAGCTCTCATCGAGCGATTTGAGAAATCCGGTTAACCCTTCGTCGCATGCCCTTGCCGTAACGTGCGTGTACGCATCGATATCCTGCCACAACTTTTGCAAGTGAATCAAGGTCAAGTACTCGAGACCTTGCATGGGCGGTGCAAGTTGCAACCATTCTTGAACTGTCGTCGCATCAGGCGGATCGATGGGAGACCACTGTTTGGAAGTCGATGAGTATTGGCGACAGAGCGAGGAGAAGTAGTAGCGAGAAAAGTCTCGCCAGAATTTGAATTCGGCTGGCCAATCCTTCACCGCTGACTGCCAGCGGCTAGATGCCAGATGGACAAGTCCACCCGCAAATGATTCATCGAAGGCATCTACGACTTCAGGAGCGACTTGAATCGATTGGACCACAGAGTCAATGTCGCTTGCTGTCCAGACCAGCCCCAAAGCACCTTGGGGAGAAATGGCGATCCGATGTGTCAACTGATGCAACCTCACTCGCTTGACCGTTGTCCGTGGTACTCCGTGGCGAGAAGCGTGGTCGAAAATCGACCTTGGATCACGGATGAATCAACGATAGGGAATGCAAAGTTTACCCCATGTGTGACGCAAAAAACAAGGGCGTTGGTAATTGGGTTTCGGGCCACGCTATGGCGTCAAGAGATGATTTCGGAGAAATCATCGACGTTAACAGCCAAAGACCGAATCAGCCATTCGGGTTATCTATGAGTGTTTGCAGTCGCTGGGCTAGGGAGGGCTCGAATCTCTTTGGCCAAGTTGCATCGATAAGGCCGACATGGATCATGTCCAACAAATGCACCTGATCCTTGATTCGATAGCTGTTAAGCATCCTATCGAAAATCGGAGTAGTAGACTCGCAAACACTCATCGAATTCTTGATGTCACTCATAAACTACTCTTGTCGCCAACTTGCTCGACTCAAGGGGTGGCCATCAAACGCTTGGCTTCATCGAGCAAAAAGTCCGCGTCCGTAAACGGCTCGTATCCGATATCCTGCCATCGAATGCGACCTTGCCCATCGACGAAAATCGTCCCGTGCAGAGGTTGACCCTCGAAATCATCAAAACAACGGAAACTCTTGAAGACATCCAAGTCTGCGTTGGCCAACAACGGGATGTTCATCGTCCCATCAAACCGCTTGAGCCCATCGCTCAGCGACTGGGCATCCTCTGTACTGACTGCTACGACCTCGATCCCTGCATCCTTGAAGGCCTTGAGTTTGGGCGAAAACGTTTTCAATTGCTCTGTGCAATGCAAACAACCAAACCCTAGATACAAGATCATGACATAGGGTTTGCCTCGCAGATTCGACGAGGAATTCAAAACCGCTGCAACAGGCTCGGAGGATGCAATCGGTGTGGTGCGTTGGATCTCGGGAGTTCCCAGACTCCACGAAGGGGCTGTCGAGGGAACCCACCGCACCGGTCCGAGCGAATCCAAAACTGGTCGATCCCCAAGATCCTTGGTTTCAGGCGGACTAGTCTGCCATGCTAGTCCAGGTGAAGCACCTGTTGCGATCTGTTTGGCTTCTTGAATCCAAGGAATTCCGGGTTCGCAAGACCAGGCAAGTTTTGCACAGCGTTCGAGCGATCGAGTCCGATCCTGCTTCCATTGATCAACCTGTTTGCTCTGCGGATTGGACTCGATAGCTCGATGGGTGACGATGGCAAACAGAGCGCTGGGCAATACTTCCCCCTCGGATCCATTGAACGCATCGCGAGCTTTGGCGATGGCGATCTCATGTTCTCCGGCAGCTTGTGCCCAAAGGATCCTCTGCCAAACATCGATCGTATCGCGCGCCTCACTCGATCGGCGAACTGCTTGTCTATAGTCCCCGCTATGAGCCGCCCTGTAGGCCTCAAGCGTATTGATGTAACTTGCCAATCGGTAACTTCGATAGTTCTTTTCATGGAGCAACTTTTGGCGATCGATCTCTTCCTTGGGTTTATCCTTCCACTTGTTCTGGTCGAAATCTTGCGTGACCCGATCGACGAAGGACAAATCGCGATTCTCCCCCCAAAGATCCTTGGGTGCATCGCTGGCTTCTAAGAGTTTCGGCGGGGTTGGCTTGCTATTGTCGGCGACCTGATTGGCCGTTTCGACTTCGATGATCAAACTGCGACGCAGGTCCTTCATGCTCTGCAAGATCGATTCGGCGATGTCCTTTTTGCCCGTTTCAAAGGCAGCGATCCCTCGGAGCATTTGAACTTCGTCGGCACGCGTTGAACCCTCGGTAGCCTTCAAGTAAATGCTATCGACAAGCTCTGCGGCTTGTGGCCAAAGATGATACGTTCGGATGGTTTGCAAGAGACGCTGACGACCAAGACTTGAACTGCCGTTACCGGTCGGAGAGTTGTACTTTGGATGGCGAGGCAGTTCGATCATATTCTTCGACAGCGCGAGGGCATCCGAAGGGCGTCCGATATTGAGCCAGTTTCGGATGAGCCACTCATTGTTGTGTGCAAAGTTATGGATTTGGTCGGGCATGACCCGATCTCGAATCATGTGGGCATGATCGACTCGGGCCGAAGCTTCTTGTTGCCAAGCTGCATCGGCATAGCGATGCAAGCGGGAGTAGGTATGGCCTGGCATGTGCCACATGTGAGCGATCCCAGGAGCGCTGGGGCCACACTCTGCTGCAGCCTTGATCGCGAGTTTCTCTTTGCGATAGTCCCACAAATGGATTCGGAAATGGTGGGCTGGATGCCGCGGGTTGCGTCGAAAGATGTCCTCGAGCATCGAATCGATGGCCGTGTAGCTTTGGATGTCATGGCCTTGACTCTGGTTTTGCCAAAGCTGGAGCACGAGCATGGCTTTGAGCTCGATCTCTTCGGGGTAGTCCTGAACCATCTCGTCGAGTTCGCGCGCGTAGGACTTAAAACGCTCTTTGCGTTTGTCTCGAATCTCATCGGTGACGTTGGGTTTCTTTTTATTCCCACTGGTGGGTTTTTTGGATGCATCTTTGTTTTCGGACTTTTTGTCATCCGTTTTTTCGTCCTGCGGCATGGACTCTGCGGGTGGTTGCGGCCAATCCTTGACTCTTCGAGACCATGCTTCGATGAGCCGTCGTTCGAGGGGGCTTGTTTTTTCAATCCGTTTGACGGCTTGTTCGATGAACCCAGCAGACCGTTCTGGGTTCTCGGTATTGGCACGCGCCATTCCCCAATAGAAAATGGCCCTATCTGGATCGATCGAGGCAGCTTGTCGAAAGGATCTTTCGGCTTCGAAATACCAAAAACCATGAAGTTGCGAGATGCCTTGGTCAAAGAATCTTTGGGCCATAGGATTGGGGGTGGAGATTTTCCAATGGACATTCCCCATCCCTTGCATGAGATAAGCGGCTTGCCTGGGTCCTTCGTTGAAAGCCTCTGCATGAAACGAATGCCCTGGATTAGCGTCCTTGGCAGGCTCCTTGGGGTCCTCGGTTGCCAGAGCCAAGGTGGCACTGAGCAGGCAATAAGCGTAAAGACCTACTGATAAAGGCTTATAAAACAGCAGCGCTGGCATCGGTCATTCCGGTAGTAGCGTCGAGTGAGAATTGAGGATACTTGCACGCCCTGGATTATAGTTCACAGAAAGATCGTCTGCTTGTTGTTTTATCGCAGTTGCAAGGCGACGTAGAAAGGGTCTCGATAGCCCACCGAGCACCTGTTTAGTTGGATATTGCTGGGGCTTGGACGGAGCGTTTCACTTGACTTTTCCCAAGCCTGGATCATCCAGGATTGTTTTTCGGGGAAGTCATGATGAAAAATATGTTCGATCGCATCCTCCCGGTGCTTCGGCGGCATCGGTATCCATTTGGATTCGATTTCATGCTCAATTCTCGATAGGTAACCTGACCGATCTTCTTCTTCCAAGCATGCGATATCGATCCAAAGAAAAAGGCCCTTTGGAGATAGAATCCGCCGAATTTCCTTCAGGACAACAAGCTTCTGATCGCTCTGAAAATGATGCAGAGAGTAACTTGCTAACACCAAATCAAAGGATTGGTCTGGGAGCTGTTGGATCGATTCTTGGATGTCCCCAAGAACGGTTTGCGGGTTGGGTCCAAGTCCTCCGGCGCGCTTTAAATGGTCTAGGGCATCTTGCGAAAGATCGATTCCTACGTACTTTTCGATCTGGCAATCGCAAAGCCCCTGGCGGGCCATCTGTCCGTCACCGCAGCCTAAATCCAATACTTTCAGTTGCAATCCCGTTGAGGATTTATGGATGAACTGCGCCATTTGCTCATGACGCATCCAGTTGTTCAGGACGATATTCTTATAAAGATCCCAAGAATTGAATATCTCGACACTTGGTTTATCGGTCATAGGCTAAATCAATCCAATCGCTTTTCGGCCGATCCAAAATGCGCTTAGCAGCGCGACCATAAGCGCCACGAGCCATGGATGGGACCAAAGGGGTATGCGCCGGATGGTCGACGGTGGCTGAGGAGCCATACGGATTGCATCGATCCACTGATCGGGTTGCTGAAGCGAGAGTGTTTTTCCTCCGGTCAAACGAGCAAGTTCTTCGAGCACTTTAGGCCGGGCAGCTTGGCCTACCCGCTCCTTGGAAATACCTTGGACAAAGAAGCTGGTCTGGAGCGATTCGGCGGTCTGTTTGCACAAGAGTGTCACTTTGTGGTTTCCCGGTTCAGCGGTTACGTAACGGCCCTCGAAAGACCCCCAACTTTCGGATCCTCCGGCGGCCAGCTTGATCGACTGGGTCTTGCCCGAGGGAGACTCGATCCTGGCCGTTACATCGCCTTGGGCAAGCGGTTCACCGCTGGTCTGCATCACGTTGGCTCGAAGCGAGAGGGTCTGACCGATACTGGGAGTGTCCGGTGAGAAGTAGAAACGCATCGATTCCCCTTTTGCCATATTTCTTTGGTAGGCCATCCAGCGGACGACTTGGCTCCAGAATCGGTAATGGTATTTGTCTTCGACGCCTTTTCGCCATCTCCACACTCCATCGGTACCCATGAAGAGGACTTTGCCGGATCCAAAGGTCTTGGTAGCAAGCAGTGGCATGCGGCCTTGCTCACCGGTGGCTGTCTCGTGGACGGCCAAGACTTCGACACCCGCTTTGGCTCGAGCGACGGCACTGTGCCATTGGAAACCTGGCAGATTCATCCAAACATCGACGTTATCCTCGGCCGTATCTGCGAGTTTGGTAAGCAAGCTTCTTCGGCCCGCTTCGGTCAGTTCCATCCGCATGGCATTGCGAGTTCCGATACCATCGGTATTGGACGGGTCAAGAACCACGGGCATCAGAGGTTCTAAAGGGGTCTGGGCTAGACTGTGCTGGTTGCCTTGGGATCCTGGCATGAATACCAAACCGCTGGCCTGGAACTCGACCAACCCGCGAATCATTTGGCACTGCTCTTGGGTCAATTGACCTTTGTCGGTCCCGACATCCCCTAGGAACACGACATCGTACTTGGATAACTCATCAAGGGTCGCAGGAAATTCTTTGATGTAATCTTTGTTGCCCCCCCCAAGTCGATCTAAATCAGGATGGAACAACAAGCAGGAAACATCGACACCAGGATCGCGAGAAAGGGCGTTTCTCAAGTATCGGTACTCCCAGCGGGGCAGTGAGTCGATCACCAGGACCTTGAGCTTCTCCTGTCGTATCGAAATGGGAGAGGACGAAGCGTTGTTGGAAGTGATCGTCTCTTCGGAATGTTCGGGGATTTGGACGCTGATGGTAAAGTCACCCTCGGACTTAGGGGTCCAGACCACGGCATCCGAAGTTCGCGACATGGCGCGTATGCGTACCTCTTTGGTTAGTTTCTCTCCATCGGAAGTATTGATCACGATGGTCGATACAACATCGCGAGGTAGCGATGAGTCGATGGTAAAGGGGATACGGACCCCTTTTTTAACAATTCCGAAAGTCGGGGTATCGATGCTCAGAAGCTCCAGATCCGGAAGCCTCGTCGAGGACCCCACCGGCAAGGCGAAGATGGGGGTACCCAAAGTTCGGTAACGAGATGCGACACTTACCGGAGGTGTCCCGGCGTTCCAGTCCCCATCGGACACGACCAGCACCCCCATGACGTTCGAAGCGTTATCCAGGACCGATCCAAGCGGGGTCGATAGATCGGTCCCATCGACGATGCCTTTGGGTGGAAAGTCGCTGATCACAACATTCGCTATTTTAGACAATTCGCTCCACGCCTCAGGCTTGGCTACCTCATCGACGGCAGATTCTCTGGAAGTGGCTTTCTTGTCGAGGATCACATCTTGGGTTTGCATGCTCGGCGAGCGATCGACCAAAATTGCAAATGTCGGTTTCTGGGTGGATCGAAAGTCCTGGATCCATTCGGGTTGGTTTAGAAGGATCGCACCTAAGAGCACCGCACTGGAACGAAGAACCTCCAGCCCTATGACGCTTCGCAGGTACCCACTTCGGCGAATCGCAAGCCATGACAACGCAAAGCATGCTGCGCACGCGAGCACCGAGACTAGGACCAGCCATGGACTGGTGCTGAAACTCAGCGATTCATAGGCGGCGTTGGTCGCCGAATTCTCAGCGATCGATTCGGTATTCATACGACTTTAGTCTAATCACTGGATCCCTAAGTGGTATGCTCGATTCGCATTTCCGCCCCAGAAGTTAGCTTGCTGCTGGGCGTTGAGATCCTTGGCAAAAACGCTCACCGCAGCCACCCAATCGGCATAGGAACTACGAAGCAAACAAACGGGCCAATCGCTTCCGAACATCAGACGATCCGGGCCGAAGGCATCCAAGGCAACGTTCCAATAGGGACGAAGCATTTCGACGGTCCAATCCGGATCGCGAACCTCGGTGACCAGGGCCGAGAACTTGCAATCGACATTGGGGCGTTTTGCTAATTCGCGGAAGTCTTTTTCCCATTGCTTATCCAGACCGTTTGAAGAGATCACGGGTTTGGCGATATGGTCCAGTACAAAAGGTTGATTCGGATGCCTGTCGACGAATCGGATGGCCATCGGCAGTTGCTTGCCGAAAATCAAGATGTCATAGACCAATTCAAAAGAGCGCAGCAATCGGATGCCTGCGTTGAAGTCATCGCGGTCGAGAAATTTCTCATCGGGTTCGTCTTGAACGACATGCCGAACACCTTTGAGGTTAGCTTCACCCTGGAAGGAATCGAGGACCTTGGCGATCGAAGAGTGGGCCAAGGGAACCCAACCGACGACTCCCTTTATCCATGGATTGACTTTGGCGTAATCCAGAAGGAATCGGGTTTCTTGAACTTCTTGACGAGCTTGTACGCTGACGACATAGTCGACGTGAGTGCTTTGCGTCTGGGCGAGAAGATCTTTGGGTGCAAAGTCCTTGCGGAGGACTTGCATCTTTTCGTTGATCCAGCCGTATTGCTCGACGGAGTAATTCCAAAAATGGTGGTGGCTATCGACGCGCATCATGATTGAGTTTTAGCCTTTTCGATATCGATGATTTTTTCGAGTCTGCGAAGGTGTCTTCCACCTTCGAATTCCGTGGCAAGCCATATTCGTACTAGATCGCCGACGGGTCGATCTCCGATCAAGTCCCCTGCCAGACAGAGGATATTGACGTCGTTGTGGCGTCGACACATTTCAGCCATGACTTCGTCGGCACAAGTCGCCGCGCGAACCCCCCGAAACTTATTGGCCGTGATCGCCATTCCAAAACCGTTTCCGCAGATGAGGATTCCGCGCTCGACTTTGCCTTGAGCAACCTCTTTGGCTACCGCGACAGCGTAGTCTGGATAGTCGACCGGTTGGTCGCTATCGGTGCCAAAGTCGACCACCTCGTGGCCGTCGGCCGATAGCAAGGTGATCAGTTTGCCTTTGATTTGATAACCGCGATGGTCGCTTGCAACAGCGATTCGCATACGAGCGCTCCTAAAGAGTGTGGAAAGGAAAAAACCTGGGCGCGATTATACTCAAGAATCCCACTTGATGACGATCGATGGGTCGAGTCGATCGACCCAATAACTGGTATGGCGATCTAGTTGCTTGGCACAATGCTCATAAACCTCCACCGGTCCTCCAAAAGGGTCGGAAATATCGCCTTCGTCGGCAGCGAGCATAAAGATTTTTTCGGAATATTCGGGCCATTGGGATCGCAGGACGCTGCGGTGGCGGTGCCCCATGACCAAAACCAAATCGGCTTGCTCGATCATATAGGAATGAACTTGGGTGCTTTCGTGGGATTCGAGCGTTAAACCGTACTTTCGGATCGCATGGCGTGCACCTTGGGATGCTGGGTCCCCGAGGGCAGCACTCACACCCGCCGATGCGATGCAGATGGGGACCGATTCGATCGCACCACCGAAGCGAGCGAGGACTTTCTTTTGCATCAAGGCTGCGGCCATCGGCGAGCGGCAGGTGTTGCCCGTGCAGATCAATAGGATCAAAAACTGCGAGAGGGCTTGGAGTTGCTCCAAGGCCAACACGCCTGGAAGCAAGATCTTACCGCAGGAGCCGTCAACGCTCACCAGGGTCGGAGCCCCGATCCCCTGGATCGCACCTGCGTCGATAATCAGCGAATTGGGATGACTTTCGAGCTTGGCTACATCGGTCAACAACCCACGGGACTCCATCGGCAAAGCAGCCACGATAGGACCTGAAAACAACCGAGAGATCGATCGCAGGATCCCGTTGCCCGGTTGCCAGAGACGGACTTGCCTATCGGAGGTCTCGATGAGTTTGAGTGTCGAAGCACACAGGCAATCCATCGTGCTGGACTTCGAACCATTGCGGTGTTGGATCACCAAAGGTCCTGGCCATACCTTCTTTGCCAGCCTCAAAGCTCCTGGGCTAAAACCGGGGACAAAGTCAACGGACTCCTCCGGGGAACGAGGCAAGATGCACAACTGAGGATTCGTAGGGTCGCAGTAAGCCGTAAGTGCTTGGACGGCATCTTCTTTCAGCCCGCTTGCGATGGCGATATAGCAAGTATCCGTCGGCAGGACGACCAAGTCCCCTTCGGTCAAGGCTTGCACAGCCTGATGAACAAAATCAGCCGGGTCTTCGGACCCTCGCCAATCCAATACCCTAGACATGGTGAGGTAACCTAAGGGCTTTCTCATACGATGGCTTCTGTGACCAGGCCCACGCAGGCCTCAGATGCTCTGGAATCATTCTAGTGCAAAAAAGCAGATCTACCGAGGGTCCACCGGGTGATTCCAGCCAGAGAGTGTATATTCTCAGCATCGCTTCATCGCAAAAGTATCGCCGTTGTTAACCGCTTGGGTCAGGTATCCTCGATCCTTGAGGAATCCAAGGCTTTGTTCATACTCCAGTTTGCTCAAATGAAGATGCTCGTAGTAGATAAACTCGGGCGAGCTCGGCAGAGAGTCAATCTGCTTAACAATCTCAAAGTCGAATCCCTCGGTGTCGCTAGCCAATAGATCTACCCTTGGAAACCGATGCTTAGCGACCACATGGGCCAGTCCCAGACACCGAACATCCTCGGTCTGAAGGTATTGCTCGATGTCCGGTATGCGGTCTTTGTGACTGAGGATCACTTCGCGCCTGGCAGATGCAAGTTGGTTGGCCCAATGGGGCAAGCCCACTGCTGTGTCGCTGACTTTGTAGAGTCGCAGGGTCTCTTGTTCAGGACCGATCGCAGCATGCTCGATCCGAATGTTCGGTCGATCGGCGTAAATGGATTGCAAGGTCTGAACGCATGGGCTTTGGGGTTCGATCAGAATCGATTCCCAAGCGATATTTTCGATTAAGAACCGATGGAATGGATCGGAAGTAATCCCGTTATGCGCTCCGACTTGGACGAAGTAAAACGGTTGATGATCCAGTTCCCAGTTGCGGATGGCTCGTTCAAATACGGGGGTTCGAACAAGCCTGAAACCCAATCGGTGCACCGTTTTGTGCAATGCCTTTCGAAGTTTACTGCGCAGCGACCGCATCGGTTATTTCTTTGGCGTAGGTGTCTGTATCAGTTCGAGTTCGGGCAGGGTGATCCTAGTATTGTACCTGCTGAAGACCACCGGGATGACTTCTTTGGATACGGCAGCATCGTAGACCAATCCCAAGTACTTGTGGGCCGGTGTGGAAAGCCTCAAAATCCAACTAAAGAGCCAAACGCGAAAACGCTGCAGGGGTCCGAGGTCCTTCGATGCAATGATATCCTCTTCTCCTACCTCAATGATCCATCGCTCGGCCGCGATCGGCAATAGACCTGCTGACTGGATATCTTTCAAAGCTCGGCGAATATCCGGTTGCTCCATATATCCGTAACTTGCGACCAACGAATGGATGTCATTTCCCAGCTTGCTGACCCGGTAGCGATCTGTCGCTGGATATCGAGCAAGCGTCGTTTGATTGATATGCATCAAAACCACCTGAGACGGCAACACGCCGTATTTTTTCAGGAATATTCGCATGACAACAGGAACGTAATCTTCGGTCGATTCGATCGGTCGGGAGCACAGAAACACCGCGGCTCGATCGCTTTCGACCAGCCTCCGTCGACCCTGTATCAAAGACCTTGCTGCAGGCAAATTCTCCTTGATGGTGATTTCGAGTTCATCGAGCATATCCCTAAGAGATACCAACCACTCGATCCGTTTGCCCTCTCGCACCCCAAAGTCATAAAAAGCCGAAGCCAGAGATTTGCGACCCCATTGCCAAGTTAGCATCACCAAAATCAACCCTGCAGCGATAAGCACAGGGAAGTATCCGCCGCTTCCGAGCTTCAAAAGATTGGCTCCAAAGAACGCAAAGTCGATGATCATGAAAGGGACAAAAACCAGGAGCACCCAAGCGATGTTCCAATTCCATCGGTAATAGGCGATGTAAGAAATAATGATCGATGTGATCGCCATCGAACCGGTCACTGCAACACCATAAGCCGCAGTTAAATTGGTAGCGGTTTTGAACATCAAAGTCACTGCGACGCAGCCCGCAAAAAGAGCCCAATTGACCGCAGGAATGTAAACCTGGCCTTCGCCGTGCTCGTCGGTGTGAAAAACCCGAAATCTCGGTACAAACCCAGCCACCGTGGCTTGTTTGACAATGCTGAACATTCCCGTGATCAAGGCTTGCGATGCAATAATCGCTGCAACGGCAGATATCCCCACGTCGAGCACTTGAATCAATCGATCGATCGTTGGGTTTCCTATCTGAGGTGTCAGTGCATAGAAAGTGTTGGCGCGAGGTGGTACGCCTCGATCGAGCATGTAAGCGATCTGCCCTGCATAACAGAGAATCAAACATGGAAGAACAATCATGAACCAAGAGTACATCACAGGCAATCGACCTGAGAGCGCCGGTTCAATGCTCTCGTTGCCAGTCGCCTTGGATTCACTGCTTCGAGAAAAATGCCCGATATCGGCATACTTGGCTTCCCCCCCTGTGATAGCCAAAACCACCACACCCAAGATGACCAGTGCACCGATCCATGGGAAACTCGCAAGAAACCCGATGGCATACATGGGATTGATCGCCCAAAAAACCTCTGGATGCGCCACAACCCAGGGCAATCCTTTCAATGCAATCCATGGGAACCAAACCGCAATCATGAACCAACCAAACATCCCCCCAACCTTGCTCGTCCCACGCCACTGCATTTTGAAAAGGATCACTAAACATACCAGGGTCAACATCATCGAGATCGGAACACCCAGAGGCTCAAACGCACCGAGCATACTTACCGGCGGAGTGATGATGCCGTCGGCAGCCAGTAACCCCGCTGCGCATACGACCATGAAACTGATAAAACCACCCGCGAATATTTTACCCGTGTAGCCCTTGAGCAGACTCAGCAGGGCAAAGGTTCCACCCTCTCCTCGATGGTCGGCTCGCATGACGATCAAGTCGTACTTGACCGTCAGAAAAATCAACGCCCAGAAAACCAAGCTCAAACTTCCGAGCAACTCCGATGGACTCAGTAAGTCCTTACCCCCTTGGACGATCATGTCCGCAGCGGCATGGTTACCCGCCGCATGCTGCTTGAGCAAGATCGTCTCTCGGGTGATCTCCATCGTGGTGTACAAAACCGATGTGCCGATGTCACCATAGACCGTTCCGGTCGCTTGGCGAATTCTAGGCCAAAGTGTGGGATCCTTATGCAAGTTGATTGTAGCCATGATAGGTAGCAAACTAGACCCGACGTGCAGCGACACGTCGTCCATAGGGAAACGGAGAAGGAATCTTCAGTGATCGATAGATTGATCGCGACGCTGGTCGCTTGTCCTAAGTCGGATTCCTAGCAGGAACGGGGAAAAAGTTCCTCAAAGTCCACTAAATCTAATTCAACAAACAAACTTCGAAAAGTAGATAAGCAATGGATTTCAAATGTAAATCCCACCAAAAATAGCGATCCAATGGCTACTAGAGGAGCCTATTGCCGCACTGCAACTAGCTTAATGCGATTCCAATTCCCTTTGTGGGTATGCGGCATCCAGAAAGGATCACCAGTGCATCACATAACCTCCATCG
>JAGWZB010000309.1 GCA_018969045.1 Planctomycetota bacterium
CCCACCGGAACTTTGAGAATAACCCAACCAAGGAATGATACTTCGACATTGTAAAAGAAATCCGATCCATGCAAGATGGCAGGTCATTCCCAAGCAAGTTTTCGTTGCATGGCTTTTCGCCTGCACGCTGTGGGGATCCGGGCAATCCGTTTATTCCCAAATCCTCCCGAGTCCATCTTCGAGTGCCAAATCCGCTGTTGGATTGATTGTAGCCCAGGGCCGACTGCAACCCACTAAAGGCGTGCTCAAACTGTCGGTTCCGCCAGGCGATCGAATCGAGAAAATTTTGGTGGAGCCAGGTGCCCAAGTGGGCCTGGGTGATTCGCTGGCCGTTCTTGAAAGTGCTCGGCTTAAGAAACTCGAACTGGAACTTGCTCAACTGAAACTGACCGAAGCGATCGCACTGCATCGAGCCTCCTTGCGAGAAGCACAGCTAGCCATCGACACGGCGAACTTGAAATTTCGCTCCGCAGAACAAATGCAAAAACAGGCCCAAGCCAACTTGGAGCTCGTCAGCAAACAATCCAAGATCCTCCAGTCCTTGGACGACCAAATCCAGCGGCTTGAAGCCATTCGCGCCAACCCGCGACTCCAAGGTGCCGTCGGAGCTGTGGAGCTTGAAGCCAAAAGGAATCAGAAAATCAATGCGCAAGCCGAGTACGATCGAAGCTATTTAGGCGCTGACCAAGCGGCCCAAACCGCAGCGGACTTGCTGGCCCAAGCTGCATTGGTAGTTCAAACCGCTCAGCAAGCCAAAGCGGACCTTGAGTCCAACCCTGGTTATCGCACCCTAGAGAAGCAAATTGAGTTGCTGGAAATCCAACTTGAGCTCTCTACCCTTAAGGCCCCTAGTCCTGGCACAATCCTACAAGTATCAGCCATTGCAGGAGAACGTGCCTCGAATCTCCCGATCCTGGAAATGGCCGATCTGTCCGAAATGTCTTGCGTGGCCGAAGTCCATGAATCGGACGTAGGACTGGTTCGTATCGGCCAAACTGCCGAAATGAAATCGGCGTCGCTTCCGCGAACACTTCGAGGAAAAGTCAGCCGTATCGATCGAGTCGTCGGG
This sequence comes from Planctomycetota bacterium, assembly GCA_018969045.1. Classification (GTDB taxonomy): domain Bacteria; phylum Planctomycetota; class Planctomycetia; order Pirellulales; family Pirellulaceae; genus JBKCUI01. The sequence continues at coordinate 1,070 of JAGWZB010000309.1, forward strand.
GCTCCTCAGATCCGTTCTCCGAACCCATTAGCCCGTTCCGATTTTCGTTCCATCGCGGTCTGGATTCAAGTTGCCCCTGAAGATGCCGCAACTGCTGCCCAGCGTGTGCAATTGCAAGTCGAAGTCTCGATCACCCCATAAAAACAAAGCCGACTAGATCGATCTGTCTTGGGTCGGGCTGTCTTGGGTCGGGTCGTTCCCAAATCCCTGAATGGTATCGCAAAGCGACTCGTAAGAAGCCTCGGGGGACTGGATCACATCCACTGCGCCGAAATCTCTAAGCAGCTTTGCAACCGTCGAGGATATCGCAATCCATCGAACGCTTTGGCTCTGAGGCCCGAGCAATCTCCATGCAGACTTGGCGATGTTGCTGCTGGTGGCTGTCACCCAAACCCTTGTCCCAGTTCTCTTGGCGGCAAGGATTTGCTGACCGATTTGAATTCCATCGGACCATGATTCGACGGGGACTTGAACATAGGCATCCACGCAGCGAACCTCTTTGGCAACACTTGCAAGTCGATCCTTCAATTCCAGATTCCCCTGAGCTGTTTGGACCAAAACCACCCTCTGATCCACAGCCCGCGATTCCCAATCGGCCAGCAACCCCTTGGCGCTTTGAACCCCGGTTGGCAGCGCATCGGCCCGCAGCCCATGTTCCAAAAGGACTTGAGCGGTTTGATTCCCCACCGCGGCGATTCGGACTTTTGCGAATCGTCGTGCATCGCAACCCAATTCCAAGAGCCTCTTGAAAAAATGCTCTACCCCGAACCGACTGGTAAAGACGATCCAGTCCGTACGATCTAATCTTTGGATCGCTTCGTCGATCTGATCGATTTGGCCGGCTTGCACCGTCACTGCAGGCCGGAGAATCGGGGTATATCCCCTGGACTTGAGCATCTGTCCAAGTCGCATGGCTTGCGTTTGGGGGCTGGTGACGATCACAAGCTCTGGTGGATCAGGCATCAGAGGGGCCGCTTGGGATCTTAAACGAACCACAGGCCCGATGATGCTGATGACCGGAGGAGCAAACTCTGGGTTTGCTTGCAGTGTCTGAGCCACGTTCTGCAGATCGCACTCGAGGACCTCTTGATCAGGCCAACTGCATTTTCTCACCAACGCGACCGGTGAGCTGGCAGGTTTCCCCGCAGCGATCAAAAGCTGGCTCCACTTGGCGGCAGACCCGATCGACATGTACATCACCAAAGTACCCGGGAAATCGGCCAAAGCGCGCCAATCCAGATGGTCTTCGGCTTCGGACTCCCCATCTTGGTTTTGCAATTGTGCGGCGATCAGAGCCACCCCAGAGCTCCAGTCCCGGTGCGTCAAGGGAATCCCTGCATACGCGCTGACGGCCAGCGCAGCGGTCATCCCAGGGATGACTCGATACTCAATCCCCTCGGCTGCTAAGCGATCCACTTCTTCGGAAGTCCTTGCAAAGACGCCGGTATCACCACCCTTGAGCCTCACGACATGCCGATACTTCTTTGCGTAAGCCACCAACAAATCATCGATTTGCGACTGAGTCCAAACCCCTTTGTTGCCTCGTTTTCCCACACAGATCTTTTCGCATTCACTCGGTGCAAACTCGAGAATGGCTTCGTTGACCAATCCATCGTAAAGAATGGCATCAGCATGCTCGATCGCTTGCTTGGCATCGAGCGTCAACAACCCAAGCGCACCAGGACCGGCCCCTACCAAGTAAACCATGCTGTCTGCGGAGGATCGGATGGTCATTGCTTGGTCGATTCCACCGGTGCGAGTTTCCAGAAGCTCTCGGGGTTTTGAGATCGAGTCAATGTCTTTTTATGCAATCGCTCGATCCAACCGGCCTCAGTACGATCTTCGAACCCGGGAGGATACTGGCTCATCTTTGAAAACGGCAGAGGCAGGCTGCTTTGTCCTTCGAGCGTATTCATCGCCGCGTCTTTGTCCCAACCGACCGAATGCAGGACAAAGTCACGCACCCATCCTTCAGGCAATTGGTCTTTTGGCAACTCGAACCGGACGATCATTTCATCCCCTGAACCCATAACGACCAATGCATCATCGTTGTATTCCAAAAGTTCTTGCACGTCGCCGAATCGAGTGAACTTACCCCGCAGTGGCGGCCATGCCGGATCGATCGAGGTAACTTGGTAATCGTACCAGTGAGGTTCATGCCTAGTTCTGGGCAACTCACGACTAAACCCTCGGTAATGCAACTGCGCCGAAGCCAACGTCAACCACTTTAGCGATAATTCTCTGGCCACACCGGAGTTCGGATCGTTAAGTCCTGATTCCCGAATCGCTGGGCGTTCAGGGTTGTCTTGCGCGCTGATAGGGACTGAGCGACCAACACCTAACCGGATCTGATCCCAGTAGATCTGGCTCGAATGGGCTAACCGTATGCGATGATCATCGGTTTGAAACACGCCATCCAAGGGAACCACGATCGTCTTGGGCTTACCCCCTGGAAATCCGGTGAAGGGGATCGCTTCGCGAAACTCACCCTTGGCATCCACGGTCCATAGCGAAAGAGGTTTGGGTGCATCGAGTGCTTGATTTTGATCGATGTGGATATTCAAGGAGGTATCTGTCGGATAAATCCAGCCCGTCAGGATCAACTGAACTGGTTTGCTTGTATCGATTTTCCCGAAATCGACTTCCAAATAACTAGGCTCAATCAACCCTTGTTTGAACTGTTGCTCGAAAGGGATCGCGAAGACACCGTCTTGCAATTGAACTTCGTTGGACCAATCATTGCCCCGAGAGTCCTTGACCACGATCGCTTCGGTGGTCTGATCAAATCCCCAGATGCTCGGTTGAGCGATCGATTCGGGACCGACTTTTTCGTTGGAAAACCACTGGGTTTGCTCGGGATGATCAATCGCAAGCAACGCCAGATGATCAAAGTAAGCCGACTCCCATAACTCTTCGGTGATTCGCAGTTCATAGAACCCATCTTTTGGCTTCATCAATGCTCTTGGCAAACTGAGGTATTCCCATCGCCTATCGGGTAGCACTTTGCCTTTGGCAACCTGCAATCCCAGGGGTGCATTCCAAAGTAAATCCGTAGCCAGTTCCCAACGACGCCCATCCCATCCGTAGAGAAACGGACAGGAACCGATCAACACCTGTTTTTCCTCGAGCATCTCGTTGGATTTGGGATCGATGATGCCTTGGGTCAACCCGTTGACGAAGATCGTGCGGAGCGAATAGGCATCCGAAGCCCCGAGTCCAAAGTGGACCGAGTCGTCCTGGATGATTCTGGCTTGGTATCCAAAAGGCCCGAAAACTTCGAGGGTAGAGCCGACGGCATACTGGTTGTTTCTTCCCCCTCCATTGGGGTCGGAAATTCCTTTGACCCGATAGACCAAGTGCCGATGATCGGCTCTGGACTCGGAAAAATAAAGGGTCGGTTTTCCCTGCTCGATGCTGATGGCTTCGAGCCAGCCATCGGAGTCGATATCCCCAAGACTCACCTCCGGTGGAATCTCGTTAGTCAGTTCACGTTTGGACATAGAAGCGATCGAAAAGCTTCCATCCCCTTGATTCAAACCAAGATCCAAACCCATCGGGGAACTAAGGAGCAAATCGATCTTCGAATCGTTGTTCCAATCTCCCATAGCGATCTGGCTGGGACCAGCGAGCAAATCGCTTTGCTGTTGCGATCGTATCGCACCGGTCTTGTAGTCGGTTCCGGTGAGAATCGCTTTGGATGCCGATTGCGGACCACCCCCTAGGACGATATCCCACGAATAATCATTGTTCAGCTCGGCGATCGATACCGAACTTGATTGTGGACCGAGCGCGTTTCCACTGGGATCTAAAAGTTCGCGGAACCGAAACTGCCCATGCTGGATATTCTCTAAAACGCCAAGGCCATCTTGCAGTGCGACAACGATGTCCAAATCCACATCCCTGTCAATATCGGCAACGGCCAGGGCTTTGACACCCTTGGATTCCTCTGGCAACAAACTGAAGTTGCCCGCATCCTGGAACATGCGGTTTCCTAAGTTCTGACGCAAAACCAACTTACCCTGAGCAACTATCACCAAGTCCAAATCACCGTCGGACTCCCAATCGATCGGCACTACCGAGGTGACTTGCTTCAAGTCACCAAGCCCGATTGGATCGTCGAGCACCGACCAGGTCGGCTTACCCTCCTGGATCGAACCGATCGTGACAATTCGAATCCCTTCGTTTCCAAACAGCACTAAGTCCCGGATGGTCTCATGGCGAACCGAGGCCTCAAGCTGCTTTTGTGGATCCATCGTATCGGCTGGCCGCCGAGCGGGTGTTCCTCGATGGGCGTCGACCGAAAACAGGTCCGCCGGGAGCAAACCAGTGATCGGGAAGGGAAGGGGCAACTGAGCCAATGGAGCCCAAACTCCCTTGAGTTGGGCTTGGCGGTCGATCTGGGCATTTCCGAGCATCAACTGGGTATCGGTCCAGACAAGAATCTCAGGTTTTGTATCGACAT
>JAGWZB010000310.1 GCA_018969045.1 Planctomycetota bacterium
TTGGGGTCAATGCCAGTGGATAGGAGGTGACTACACTTCTGGTAGCCAATCGAAGAAGCGACCTTCAAGTCACGGTAGGGGTGTGCATTCCAAGAGACTAAGAGGCAAGAACCTAGATGACCTTTTGAACCGACTCGAAAACCGATTCAGGTATGTCGATATCCATTGTGGAGACTGGCATCGATTGGTCTCTCCTCAGATGACTTTCAAGCGGGGTGTCACCGGGGTTTTTCTCGATCCTCCATATCTAAAAAGCACCAGAACCGTTGGGTTGTATGGTTTAGATGATGTTCAAGTCGCCAACGATGTGTTTGATTGGGCTTGTGAGAATGGTTGCAATCCCAAGCTGAAAATCGCTGTTTGTGGATTAGAGGGTGACTACAACTTTCCTAGTGGTTGGCAGAGCGTTGCATGGTCTGCTGCTGGCCAATCCAAAAACAGCTCCAAAGAACGCATTTGGTTCAGTCCAAGTTGTGGGCATGAAAGCTTGAGAGGGGAATAAAATGCTTGATTTTGATGATATCTATCCCCCGATTACGACGCGTTTGTTGAATACCTTGCTTGGATATCGATATCTAAGATGATCTAGGATCGCCTTGGGCATCTTAGCTTGAGGGGGGGAATCAAAATGATTGATTTCGTCACCTGACTTTCACCTGACTTTCACCTGACTGGACTGGTTTTCACCGCCAGCCGCTGGCTTTCAGCAAACTGACTGGACTAAATCCACAATAGTCAGTATGTCGCAAAACAATTATTCAAATAAAGGAATCCGACCGTGGTCACATTTTCCGATAATGATCCTCATTCAGATGATGACGTTTTCTTTTGGCTTGCTATAAACCAAAGCTCTGCTGCCGCTTGCCCGATGGCGATGCCTTTGGATGTGCTAGCATCACCAACCCCAGAGACCCTTCTTGGCTTTCGAACTAGAAAGGAGCAGATCGATGTACAAAAACTACTATTGACCGCTCCAATTGAGGAAGTTCGCCGTTTTATGCGGGAATCGCTTCCAAAAATGGTACAGAGCGGTGATGTGGTTTGTATAAAGCCGCAAAATCCACAGAAGCCATCCGATCAGACGATTTGGTCCCTGGGGCTATCCCAAAACCAAAAGGAACTGCTGCAAAAGGAACATCAAGAGTTTCTAAAGAATCGACATAGGGAATTGCGAAATCGCATAAAGCGTAAGTAGCTCACTCGATGCGATTTTTCGCTACAACACTGATGATCGCCCGTAGGATCATCAGTGTTTGAACAAAAGGTTAAGAACGCTGGACTCAATGCCTGTTGCCTAACCCCTAGCCAACCTATACTCCACACTCAAATCGATTCCTAAATCCGTCTCTGGAGCAAACTGCTGGAATGCCGCATACATGATGGAGACCAATTCCAATGCAGTGAATTCACCAGGCATCGAATCGATAGTGTAGGTTTTGCTTGAGTCGTTTATGCTCAAGCCCTTGGTTCCTAGGACTGCGATCTCAATCCCAAGGCATTTGACCTCCTCAGATGTCATCCCTTTGAATCGCTGTAGCGCCGAACGCATAAACTCGACGACATCATGCCGAACCTCATGGTTAGCTTTCAAAACTGCTTCGGACTTTGCGGTCAATCGAGCCTTGGCGAGGTCTACTAGATGCTCAGGTCCACCGGTCTTGATTGCCATTCGGAAGTAGTTTTCGGACTCGTTTGTGCGTCCGAGATCGTTCAGACAATCACCCATAGCGATCATCATGGCGATGTCGTCGGGTGCGACCGCAAGGGTGCGTTTTATTTGGACCAAAGCTTCTGCAAACCGATGCTGTTTCATCAGGGTTGCCGACAGATTCCTCAATGCATATCGATCTTCCGGATCAAGTTTCAACGCACATCGAAGATGCTCTTCTCCAATCATCAAGTTGCCAGCAGAAATCTCGGCAACTCCGAGGGCAACATATGCTCCTACAAATTTGGGATCAACTTCGACCGCTTTCTCTAGGAGATGAGCAGCCTTGGCATAGTCTCCAAGATCGTTGTAGGTGAGTCCAAGCCCGTAGAGGACATCGATATCGGTCGGGTCTTGGTGCAACAGAGTTACGAGAATGGGTAAGGCTTGTTGCTTTTTACCTTCATTCAGAAGCTGAATCGCTTTTTGTTTTGGGTCCATCCAAGTCGATGCCTTAGTCCAGCGAACCTCGATGGTTCTTTCTTGTTCATCGATCACGACTCTTGCTTTACCGCCAAACCCAAAGAATTGGTCAGCAAAGAACTTTGAGACCGCCGACTTGAACTCATCAGAGCCGACTACGGGATTGCCAATAAGAGACCGATCAAAGTCATCAAAAGACAATTTGAATGAAAACTCTTGAGGCATTATCGCTTCTCGGTCGTAAACCACTTGTCCAAGCCTGTGTATGCCGCCCACGCATCGACAAGTTGTCGATCATTCTCTGGTTCATCGGGGATGGAATCATGGATTTCGAGTAGTTTGTTTGCATCCTGTGTGTAACCCGCCGCACTGTAGGGTGCAAAGATCGGTGGTTCGCCCCAAAGCCCCGAAAAGAACTTGGCAAAGGCTGCATTCATCATGGCATTTGGGCGAATGATATCGTTTGGAGCAGAACGCTTGGCGATTGGACCGACAGAATGGACATTCTCTTGTAGCTGGGTATCGATACTTTTGCGCTGTAGGTCTCTAAGCTCTGGGAATTTGTCGTGAAGCTTACGGTCGATCCTCATCGAAATGGGCATGGATCGGAGTTGGTGTCCAAGCCCATCGCTAAAGAGCTTGGAGAATTGAGGGACGGCACCAGCGGGCATGGTTGGATCGTTTTTGAAGTGGCTCCCCATTAGTCTGACGAAATCATCAAGCATGTTTGGCTTGGATACGAGATTGAATTGGGAATCAGGCTCTGCGAGGATCGTCCTAAGGGCAAATTCGCATTGGAACGCCACCAAATAGGGCAAAACGGCTTCATGGGCAGGCTTATAGAGCAAAACGTGGGCTGGCTGGTTGTCCTTGGCTACACGAATGGTCGCATGACCCGTGAACTTCGGATCACTTTGCAAAAGAACGTGCTTTCCGCTGGTCGCTTCGACTCGGTCGATGAAGTGCTGCTGTAGCTCTTTGAGGTCCAAGATGTGCCTTTTTGATGGGTTTGGTGATGGTTTTCCACCATTTTACCCGGTAGAGGCGGGGATGTCGAAGGCGGGGGGAAGCCTAGGAATTTGTAGAAGATCGCCAACCAATTGGTTGGTTGGTCGCCAGGACTTAGTTCGACGGTATTATCTCGTGAACGCCGAGCCAATAGGGACCCACTGATTTTTCGCATGAGCAACTTTTTTCATGTTTTTTGATGAAAAGACCTTCTTTGCTTTATAGGAAAGTGAATCTCGTATCGCTTTAACCTACAGAGAACGATGTGTGGATGAAGTCTAGGTCAACATTTTTTGGAGGTAATATGCGGGCGACTACATTATTTTGCTTGTCTCTTCTGAGCGTGTTTGGGTGGCTTGGTCAGACGCAAGGTGCGGTTTTGTACCTAAATGACGGTGATGGATACAGGATACAAATGTATGATACCGCAACAAACACCATTACCACTTCGATCACCTCTTCCCCTGCTGTCAGAACCTTTCCAATTGCCGTCAACACTGATGTCAGAACTTTAGGATATGCCCCAGGCGAAGTCGGTTCAAAGTATGCGTTAGACGGATCGTTGTTGTCCTCTGGGTATACGCATAACCTAACAGAGTCACTTTCAGACGGTACAACGGATGGCACGTATAACTATGCCGTTAGTTGGGCTTCTGGGACTGTTTATCGGTTTACCACTGATTGGGAAACTCCTACTTATTTGTTTTCGGCGAACCTAGGAGGAAGTACCCCTGGAGGAATTACATATGATTCTTCAGACAACACGTTTTGGTTTTCCGAGGATCGAGGTGGATATGTATGGAACTACTCGAAAGACGGGATGTTGCTGAGTTCTTTCAATACTGGTTTATCGATTGATTGGAATCTAGCTCTAAATCCAGAGGATAAAACTCTTTGGTTTGGAAGTGCCTTTGGCACATCATTATATCAGTTCAGCAAAACAGGAACGATGCTTGGTTCTTATTCGCCAACTGGATATGATGCAGCATCATTTTACTCAGGCGAATTCAGCGTGTATCAATCCCCCGCAGTCCCTGAACCATCTACCCTTGCTATCTTTGGCATTGGTGCTGGTATCGCAGGGCTGAAGGCTCGCAAGAAAAAGCGAGTGGTCTAGATTGAATCGGTAAGCGATGAATGATTTGGATGGGCTTTCTAGTTCATCCAAATCGATGGAAAACAGCCAACCAAATCGTTGTTTGGTCGGTGGAGTCGTTGGGGAGTTTTATCATGATTGGGATGCGTCAGAATTTCTCATCATGAGATGGCTTGGTAGGACCGGTCCCAAACGAATTTCCCATTCTTGCATGTTGGGCAGGCACTTTGATCCAATAGGAATGCTTGAATGACTTTATCTGAATCGCAGTCTGGGCAAAATCTTTTGCTGCTCCTTGAATCAACTACCACATCATGACCGCAATTGAGACACAAATGCGGGACATCGTTCCCAATACATTTTGCGAGAGCTTCGTGGTCAGGATGGTAGGCGTACTTCTTCTTCCCGGTTTCGTCGATGTAGAAAGGATTACCATCGGACCACGCATCGATCTTGCGTCTGCAGCCTGAACAAACAAATCTTCGGCACTCTGCCATTTTTGCTACTCCCCAATATCCCCCAAGCATTCTTTCCAAACACCAGCCAGCCTGTACCCAGCCTCTGTTGCCCGTATCTGTGCTACTCGTCCAGTGATCGATCTGAAGGTGATTGGGATTTGTCCTTTAAAACCCTCCTACAAAGCTCTATGGCTTGCGATATGTGCAAGTCCTGTGTGGTCATGGTCGCATCAATCGGAAGCGATCCTGGGCGATCTGGGACGCTTAGGTTGCCTTCTGATCCAATGATCAATGAAGGACCAAGCTCGTAGTGCCAGGTCGAGCGATGGTACTGTGGTTGTTTGCGAGCAACATCAGCCCAATAACCTGACCGCCCAACAAGCCAGCGAGTCCGTTCCTCCTCATTTGGCAACTTATCCGGGGGAACAAAATCTTGATCGAACCTGGGATGCAGCCTGAGGACATCAAGCAACTCACTTTTCTCTTTATCGGTCAGCAAACTGAATGCAACAGCGGCGATTAGGTGATGACCACCCTCGGACCACGCAAAGAGTTTAGTTGGAAGTGCAATGAAGAGAACTAGGACAAAAACGATGAATCGATGGATTGCTTTACTCATGATTACCCCCAAACCACATGTCGTGTGTCAACCTGGGCATTGCATCTGCTGCAAGTAGGATTTGCGGCGGTAACGGTTCCCTCATCACACCAGGGGCAGCGGTCAGCCCAGCTCTATGATTGTAAGTGACTAAAATAACCACCATTTAAAAATGTTTTCCATGCTAATGCATATCGGAAAAGAACTCACACCCTTTGATCATTGCGGGCCAAA
>JAGWZB010000311.1 GCA_018969045.1 Planctomycetota bacterium
CTGATGACCAAATCCTGCAACCGGGCGAACAACTCGGACTAGTCCTCCTCTCGAGCGATCGCGACTTTACGTTGTGGCCCGAACCGGGCACCAAAATCGAATTTGCAATCGAACAGTGCCAACTCGATTTACCCATCGTCGGAGGAACCGAGGCCTACAGCAAATCGATACTTTCGTCAAGCCCATGACCCTCTTTGGCAACTCTAATTGATGCTATTTACAATTGCCAGCAAAGCTTCGATGAACCATCGGCATCCGAATCAACTTATCTTGTAGCCGGCAAGTATTCCATCGTGAGTGTCGATTTCGCCTTGCCAAGATCAATGGATCGACCACACTAGTCGGTTTGAACTCCTAGATCACTCATCGATAGATTCAGCACTCTGCATGTCGAAACTGACTCAATTGGACTTGCCGCAATCCAGCGGCTTGGTTGTCCACATCCTTAGCGCGATCGCACAGCAGGAAAAGAAGTTTCGCCCGCAACAACTTCTGATGTCGCGGTACTTCGCCTCCAACGATCTGCCCAGGCTCAAAGACGCCGAGGCTTCGCTGGCTTTTCAGTTTGAGCTCGAAGGTGTCTCGCCCGTCAAAGGGCAATTCACCACCGGAATTACGGTGGAACTTGACCCCAAACACATCGACCAAATCAGCGATGTCACGGCAAGCAGAGTCATCAGAAACATCCTGCTAACATGTTCCTGCACCGAAACCACCAAACCGTGCGTGCATCAGGTCCATTGCCTGAACTATCTTCGCAGACAATTAACACAAAGATCCCCCAGCGATGCGATCCAGTGGATGCTCGGCTGCATCACCGACGGACGCCAAGCAGGTAGAAAACTCGTCGAATCGCTCAGCTACTTAAAACCCGATATCGAAGAGACGCTCATCGAAGCCGAAGCGGACGAGGATCCAGACCGGCGTCTGCAGCGTATCCAATGGAGATTGCAATACTCCAGCTACGGAGTGAGCATCCAAGCGTATTTGCAAACCTCCCGCAAACGCGGAGGATGGAACAAAGGACGACTGCTCAAAGACAACTTCGATGCCGTACCAGAAATCGCCCTTGCCCACCCAGCCGACAAGATGCTTGTGCTGGTCCTGCAATCGGCCGAAGACTCCTACCGAGGTCAAACCCCTCGAGTGATCCGAGAATGCCTTAGACTCCTTATCGATCACCCCAACTGCACCATGGATGATCCAGTGCAGACTCCCCTTCGAATTCGCGAAGTTCCCGTCGAGGTTCGCGTCCATCAGGAAGGTGAGGTTTTTAAGCCGGCGGTGTATCAGTCGAATATCAGGATCGATGCGATCCACGAAGATCCAACCATTTTCTTAGGAACCATCCACAACGCTGAATCGTTGCTCCTTAGAATCGACCGAGAAAGACACGTTCTGTGGATGAGCACCATCGAGTCACGCATCTTAAGGCTGGTCAACGACCTAAGTGCAGCGGAGCGACGCGAAGCGGTGATGGATCGCGATACGGCTGAAAAATTCGCGGACTTGATCGTCTATGTCGCCAAACCCAAAAGGCTCGAAGTCCAATTGCCCGAAGCCTTGGCCGGCCCCGAACAGCCCCTGGAACCAAAGATCGAGTTGCATCTGTCGCCTCGTGGAAAAGAAGGACTCCAAGTCGCCTTGAGAGTGGCTTGCGATGCCGTGGTCGAACCTCCAGTACCCGGGCAAGATCCCGAGCGACTACGAGTCGCAACCACAGCCGGTCGCTTCCAACTGCTTCGAGCCTTGGAAGAAGAAGCCTCACGCGCCGATGAGTACGCCCAACTGGCCCAACTGCAACTGCTCCCCTACGATAGCCCTTACACTTGGCTAGCAACCTCTCCCGACGATGCCTTGGAACTTCTCCAACGAATCCAAAACCTTGGCCAACAAGCTCCCCCGGTTTGCTGGCCCAAAAGCCAACCGATGCAAGTCATCGGTGAGATCACCCCTCAACGACTTCAAGTCAAACTCACAAGCGGTCGGGACTGGTTCGGACTCGACGGCTTTGCAGAACTCAATGGTCTGGAAATCCCACTTGCAGAACTTCTCTCTGCACTGCGACAAGGCCGACGATTCGTGCCGCTTGGAGATGGCCAATTCGCTCAGATCTCCGACACTCTGAGGCAGCGACTCGGAGCCATCCAAGACGTATCGATCGGAGATGCAGGTGAAATCCGCGTCTCGAAAGCTGGCACAGCAGTCGTCGAAGAAGCCCTTGGAAACGACATCTCGGTCGATGCCGATATCGCCTGGAGAGAAGCCCTGGCTCGTCTTGCCGGTGCCCGGAAACTCAAACCCAAAGTCCCAGAGACACTTCAAGCAAGCTTGCGAGACTATCAAGTCTCTGGCTACGGATGGCTAGCAAGACTGGCTCACTGGGGTATTGGTGGCGTACTTGCCGACGACATGGGATTGGGGAAAACAGTCCAAGCTTTGGGCATCCTGTTGGATCGATCCAAAAACGGAGCAGCGCTGATCATCGCCCCGACAAGCGTCGGTTCAAACTGGCAACGCGAAACCGAAAAATTCGCTCCATCGCTACGCCCGATGCTTTATCGCGAACACGATCGGCAAACTCTGATCGATTCGGCTGGCCCTGGGGATTTGATCATTACCAGCTACCAACTTCTCCAACGAGATATCGACCGATTTACCAAAAGAGCTTGGAATACCCTGATCCTCGATGAAGCTCAGTTTATCAAGAATTTCAACACAAAAACGGCCCAAGCCGTCCGGCAACTCGAAGCCGATTGGCATCTTGCCCTCTCGGGTACTCCGCTGGAAAACCATCTAGGCGAACTTTGGAGCCTCATGCGCACCGTCAGCCCAGGATTGCTTGGGTCCTGGGATAAATTCCGAAAGAACTTCGCTGAACCCATCGAACGCCACCACTCCAAAGATCGCTTGCAAGCTCTCGGACGGGTCGTCAAGCCGTTTATCCTTAGAAGAACCAAGAAGGAAGTGCTTAGCGAATTACCCGAAAGGACTGAAATCGTCCGACTCGCCGAATTCTCGGAAACCGAACGCAAGAAGTACGATGCGGCCAGACTCGCAGCGCTGACCGAGCTGACCCAAGGTGGCTCAGGAGATACCGATGCTCAAATGCGAATCCGTGTGCTAGCTTGGCTGACTCGATTGCGGCAACTGGCCTGTCACCCCAGGCTGGTCGATAAACGGTGGGATAAATCTAGCGCCAAACTCGACCTATTTATGGAAATTGTCGACGAACTGCGGGAAGGTGAACACCGCGCGTTGGTCTTCAGCCAATTCGTGCAACACCTGAGCCTGCTGCGGGAATCCCTCGATCGCGCTGGTATCCAGTACCAATACCTCGACGGCGCAACTCCCGCTGCCAAACGCCAAGAAGCCGTTGATGCATTCCAAGCTGGCCAAGGAGATCTGTTCCTGATCTCCCTCAAAGCTGGCGGCACCGGGCTTAATCTGACCGCGGCCGACTATGTCATCCACATGGATCCCTGGTGGAATCCAGCCGTGGAAGACCAAGCCACCGACCGCGCCCATCGCCTTGGGCAACAACGGGCCGTCACCGTCTACCGATTGGTCGCAAAAGACACCATCGAACAACAAATTCTAGCCCTGCACGAAGACAAGCGAGAACTCATTGCAGGGGTGCTCGACGGAGCCGACCGAGCAGGTCGCTTAAGCACCGACGAGCTGATCTCCTTGATCCGTCTGAGCCAAATTGAGGGAAGCTAACGCTCAACGAACTGAATCGACTCCCTTGGCCTCATCGAGCGATTAACGGCGTCGGATACTTCCGCGACTCTTGGCTCGCCCGAGAGTTCGGCGGGCAGGGGCAGACCCAAAAGGGTGTTCTTCGGCTCCAGCCGGTTCGCTTTTGGGCTCCTCGGTGCTATCTACCACACCGGTGGTATCCACCTTAGGAGCCTCGCTCTTGTTAAGGCTCTCAAGCGATTCACGACGCTTCCCAACAACCTCTGACAAAGGATCTTTCTCGAGCATCCGGTTGATCCGTTGCTCGATGTCTGTAAGCAAGTAACCTTGGTCCTTGCTCACGAAAGAAAACGCGATTCCGGATCGGCCCATACGTCCGGTGCGTCCAACACGGTGGACATAGTCATCGCAATCGTCAGGTAAATCGTAGTTGATGATATGAGAAATCGATGAGACATCGATGCCTCGACCGACCACATCGGTAGCCACGAGAATATCGAGCTTGTTCTCTCGCAAGGCTTTGAAAACTTCGTCCCGCTGAGGTTGACTCATATCGCCGTGGATCGTTCCGACTCGCACTTTACGATCTGTGATTGCTGCATAGTAGCGTTCTAGCTGTCGATGCAACTTGGCTGTCCCGATTTTGGTTCGGCAAAAAATGATGGCTTGAGGGGGTTGCTCGCGCTCAAGCAACTGAAGGAGAACCTCTTGCTTGCGATCGGGGCTAACCGATATGAATCTCTGTTCGATCGTCTCGACCGAGACGTCCTTGTCAGAACAATCGATCACGACAGGCTCAAACAGATAGCGGTTGGCAAGATCGCGGATCCGTTCATCGAGCGTAGCGCTCAGGAGTAACGTTTGGCGGTTCTCGGGGCAGCGGCGGAGGATGCGTTCGATGCTAGGCCGAAAACCGATGTCGAGCATTCGGTCAGCTTCGTCCAGTACAACGCACCATAGACCTTGGAGTCTGAGCGAGCCTCGTTGAATATGATCGATAACTCTTCCAGGCGTACCGACGACAACTTGGACACCTTTTGCAAGCGCGTTGAGCTGCTTTTGCATGTGTTTTCCACCGGAGACTTCCACTACCTGGGTCGGACATCCTTCGGCCAACCTGACAAATTCACCATAGACTTGGTTGGCCAGCTCTCGGGTCGGGACCAGAACCAAAGCCTGGGGCAGAGGATTTACTCGAAGAGGATCAAGTTGTTCGAGGATCGGAATCGCAAACGAAGCTGTTTTCCCGGTTCCAGTGCGAGCCTGGCCAAGGATGTCATAGCCTTCCAGCGCATAAGGGATCACTCGGGCTTGGATCGGACTTGGTTTACTCCAACCGATCTGAGCCAGAGCCCGTTGCATGATCGGAGACAGGGGTAGCTCGGAGAAATGCTCCGGCATCGTTGACGTCATAAATGCACTTTCCTAATGAATTTTCTACGTCTACGATACCTCGAAATCTTGATTTTGACTAATCCAAACCTGCGGTTTTGCCATGGAAATCAATCCGATCGAATTCACTCCCGAGCATCAATTATGGGTTTTAGAGTGCCTAGCTAGGCTCGAACATGCCCTGGATACCGCAGACGACTCAGAAACCACTCCATTTGGAACCCTCTGGCAGGAACCTGACGAACTCCTCCCGTGCTTGCTACTTGCTGAGAGAATTTGCCAGATGGAACAGGCAGATCGTCAGCAGCTCGAGAGACTTTCTGGACACTCCCGAGCCATCCTCCAGGAAGCCTTGAGCACCCTGGCAACATGGCTGTTTCAATTGGCTCGAACTTGTCCTTCGGTTTTCGAA
>JAGWZB010000312.1 GCA_018969045.1 Planctomycetota bacterium
AGTTTATCGATAACGACGGAGATGACGTTCCAGATTCCAAGCGGGCGATATTGACCAAGACCGGAGATCCGCAGCACGACCATTCGGTTCACTCGTTTGTTTTTGGTCCTGATGGCAAGCTGTATTTCAATTTCGGCAATACCGGTCATAGGCTCTGCGATGCTGATGGCAATCCCATCCTGGACCGTTGGGGCAGGGAAATCAATGACTCTGGTAGGCCTTATCGCCAAGGCATGGTGTTCCGATGCAACGAAGACTTAAGCGACATGGAAGTGCTCGGACATAACTTTCGCAACAACTACGAAGCTGCCGTCGATTCCTATGGAACCATTTGGCAGTCGGACAACGACGACGATGGCAACCGGGCAACGAGAATCAACTATGTGATGGAATTTGGCAATTATGGCTATGTCGATGAGATTACTGGAGCAGGCTGGCAGAGTGAGCGAACCAATTGGGAATCGGAGATTCCTCAAAGGCATTGGCACCTCAACGACCCAGGGGTTGTACCGACGATGCTCATCACCGGGGCTGGATCTCCAACCGGAATCACGGTTTACGAAGGAGACCTGTTGCCTGAGTTGTTTCGCAATCAGGTCATACACTGCGATGCCGGACCCAATGTCGTGCGGGCTTATGTGACAGGCAACGAAGGTGCTGGTTACTCGGCCGAGATTGAAAATCTCGCTGTAGGCGATACCGACAAATGGTTTAGACCTGCAGATGTTGCCACCGCGCCCGATGGATCGATGTTTGTAACCGACTGGTACGATCCGGGGGTTGGAGGGCACAACATGCAAGACATGGAGCGAGGTCGATTGTTTCGACTGGCTCCAGCAGGGGCTAAATACAATGTTCCCAAGTATGACTTGAGCACCGCTCAAGGTGCGGTGGCTGCATTGAGGAACCCATGCAATTCCGTTCGTTACTTGGCATACCAAGCGTTGGTCAAGATGGGCAAGAGCTCCAAGGATGCATTGCTTGTGCTTGCTCAAGACAGCAATCCTCGAATGCGAGCTCGGGCCATTTGGATTCTTGCGAAAATCGATGGTGCGCCGGCATCGCTTCTGTTGGCATCGAAGGATTCTGATCCAAACGTAAGGAGCGTTGGAATTCGTTTGGCGCGACAAGCCAAATTGGCCACAAAAGATTATTTACCGATGTTTCTCTCAGACGCTTCGCCGATCGTACTTCGTGAAGCAGCGCTGGCACTTCGCGAAGATCCATCCGAGCAGATGCCCAGGTATTGGGCGAGTCTTGCAAGCCGTTTCGATGGTGAGGACCGATGGTACTTAGAAGCCCTTGGGATTGCAGCCATGGACCGTTGGTCCGATTGCTTGAACGCTTATGCGTCGCTTCCCAAGGAGAAAACTTCCGCAGATGCGGCTCGGTTGATCGCCTGGCGAGGTCGTGGTTCTGTGGCTTCATCGATGCTTTCCAAGTGGCTAGCTAACGAGCAATTGGCTCCTAAGGATCGTCAGGCGTTGCTCCGGGCCACAGACTTTTTGGCTGGTGCGGATCGTCAGCAAGCGATCCGATCGCTGCTTGACCATTCGGATCCACAATTGGTGCTCGAGGGACTCCTGCGCAGCGATGGCATCAACGTCAATGAGAATGCACGATTGGCCCAGATGGTCCGAGAGCAGGCCAAAAAGTTTGGGAATGATCCAGCACAACTGAAGCTATTGCAGAAGACCAAGGTCAGCGGGTTGGGGGATCATCTTTTGGGACTTGCTAGCGCTTGGGGCGCATCGACTCAGGCCCTTCAGGCCCTCGATTTAGCCCTTGAGACCGGTGCTGCAGAATCGCTCAGAAATCAGCTGATATCTAAAGAACCCAGCGAAGCGGCATTCGCGTTATCGAAGGTCCTTGCCTTGAGCAATCGCAAAGAGGCACAGGATCTGCAAAAATCGCTTCTGGAAGCCAGCGATGTTGCCAAGAGCGTTCGAGTCGAGTCTGCAGTGGGGCTTGCTCGAAACAAATCCAACCATGCTTTACTTGTCGAACTTGCTAAACAAGGACGACTGCCAGCCGAGAGCAAAGCGCTGCTAGGTCCTACGCTTCGATCCTCCGACAACGCACAGGTGCGTGAAACTGCCGAGGCTGTTTTCCCGATGGTCAAGAGCTCTCAAAAGCCCCTTCCACCGCTTGAAGAGTTGATCAAGAAGCGAGGTAATGTCGCCAACGGAAAAAACGTTTACTTTGGTGCAGCGACTTGTTCTCAGTGCCATACCGTAGGTAACGAGGGAAAGAATGTTGGACCAAGTTTGACCGAGATCGGTAATAAGCTTACACGCGAGGCGATGTTCGTTTCGATTCTGGCGCCTAGTGCGGGAATCAGCCATAACTACGAAGCTTACACGGCGCGTACCGACGACGGTGAAGTCATCACAGGATTGCTTGTTTCAAAAACAGCGCAAGGGGTAACGATCAAGGATGCCAAGGGCATCGAGCGAGCGATTCCGACAGAGGACCTCGAGGACCTGCAAAAGCAAGAGAAATCCTTGATGCCCGAGAACCTTCAGGAGTTGATCAACGAACAGGAGTTGATCGATGTGGTCGAGTACCTGATGACCCTGCGAAAGTGATTGACGATGAGCTTTGGCAGGCTGAGTTCAACAGCGATGGTCCGGAATGATGGTTGATAGAAGCCATACGTCGATTCTTTGCGTTGAAAAGCTGATCAAGCAATATGGTCCGTTTCGAGCTTTGGATGAATGCGAGTTGGATGTCCAAGAGCACTCGGTTTTTGGACTGCTTGGGCCTAACGGCTCAGGTAAAACCACGTTGATCCGTTGCTTGTTGGGTTACCTTAAGCCGACTTCGGGTAGGGCGAGCATCCAGGAGCTTGATTGTTGCACTGAGAGTTTGCTGGTGCGTCAGCGCGTCGGATACTTACCTGCCGAGCCGAAGCTCTTTAGGCTCATGCGGGGTAGGGATTGCATCGAGTTTTTCACTTCGATGCATCCCCGAGGCAATAAAGTGTCTGCGTTTGAGATTGCCGACCGATTGGCTTTGGATTTGAATCGCCGGGTTGCCTTTATGTCCACGGGCATGCGCAGGAAACTGTCGATTTGCTGCGTGCTTGGTTGTCCTAGCCCATTGATGATTCTCGATGAACCGACCGAGAATTTGGACCCTTCGGTGCGTTTTACGGTGATCGAATTGATTCGGGAGTTGCATGAGCAAGGTTCGACGATTCTCTTGTGTTCGCATATTTTGAGCGAAATTGAGTCATTGTGCGATACCGTCGGAGTGCTCAGGCAAGGCAAGATCGTCCGCACGGCGCGGCTTGATGAGGTCCGCACGACGCATCTGCTTCGCGGCGAACTGAGCGATGCCAGGACCCTACAGAGCGTGCCCGATGGTATAAGAGTCTTGGAGGCCCAGGGGTCTTATGTCTTGTTGGAAATGGCCGGTACTATGGATGCTTACTGCGGCTGGATTTCACAATGTGGGTTGCGGAACATCCGGATTGAATTGGTTGGATTGCGTGGACTTTACCAGCAGTACCATCATGCTCAGGATCACGCAGCAGCAGAACCAATCCAATCCTGAGGACTGATGTTTGAGAATAGATTATACTTTAGGGAACGGGGCTTGGTTTTTGATCCCCTTTTGGAATCCTTAGTAGAGCATAAATCTATGTCTGCCGAATCAGACACTCTTTTGGGCGTAACGAGCATTATGCTTGTCGATGACAGCACTATTCTTCGCGATCGGCTTGCCGAGGCTTTTGAGGAGAGGGGATTTCGCGTGGTGGTTGCCAGCCATTGCGATGAGGCTCTCGAAAAATTCCAACAAACGCCGACGGAACTTGCGGTGGTAGACCTGCGTATGCCCGGTCGACCGGGGTTGACGTTGATCCAGGAGTTGAAAGAGATCTCACCGGATGTTCGGGTTTTGATCTTATCTGGGTTTGGGAGCATCGCTACGGCAATCGATGCGATCAAGTTAGGGGCGGTGAATTTCCTTCCGAAGCCTGCTGATGTCGATGACATTTTAACGGCGTTCAAGCGAGGTGGCACGGAAGTGGAAGTCCCAGAGACGGACCAGGAGATCCCGGTACCTACGTTGGCTCAAGCCGAGTGGGAGCATATCCATCGGGTGCTTGCCGATTGCAACAACAATATCTCTGAGGCGGCACGAAGGCTTGGTATTCATCGCCGCTCGTTGCAGAGGAAGTTGCGTAAGAAAGCGCCATAAATCAGGCATCAGGCATGCAAATAAAAAAAGCGGTGGAGGCATCCACCGCTTTTCTGTGTTTTGGTAGTCGATTTTGTGGGTCGGCTTAGTGGTCTCGGTAAGGCCGGCGACCGCCGCCATCTCCTCCGCCACCACGGTAGCCACCGCCACCGCCGCCGCCGCCATCGCGACGTCCGCCACCGCCACCACCACCGCCGTATCCACCACCGCCGCCGCCACCACGTGGACCGTTGTCCTTAGGGCGAGCTTCGTTGCAAGAGATTCTACGTCCGGCGACTTCTTGGGAATTCAAACCATCGATTGCGGACTTCGCTTCATCGGCATTTGGCATTTCGACGAAAGCGAACCCTCGAGAACGACCGGTCTCCCGATCCGTAATGATACTAACCTTAGAGACTTGGCCAAAACGACTGAAAGCCTCGCGAACCTCGTCTTCCGTAGCGCGGAACGACAGGTTACCTACATAAATATTCGTCACTGAAACAAACCCTCGTATCACCTATGCTCGCTCGATGCGAGCTATCAACAAAACAACAAACAAACCCAAGCTATGATCGTAAAAATCCGAACCAGTAACGATCCTCCTACAATCAACCCGAGCATCCGATGCCCTGGATTATCAAGGATCAGAGAACCTGAGTCAACAACATTCCTGGCGGAATCGGCCCCGGAAAAGACCTCTTTTGGTGGCAAAATCGACCTAGAGATCCCAGAAACCCTGAGATTTTGATGCCTTGGCCTTAAAACCTTTGAAGAGACTAAACCTTGCGTGGTGGGTTATTCAGGAAATTATTCGTACTCCTGCTCATACTCAAGGCCCCTGAGTTCCAGCGCGTCGTTTCAAGTACGAGCAAAGCCAGTAGCGCACAGTACCAGCCGCAATAATTCCTAAGCACCCTTTTTTTTGGTATCTTAATGCAACGCTAATCCGGTCCTCATACCCCTCCAGGAGTTGTTCATGTCTGTTCGAGTATTCGCCAAAGGTTCCTTCGTCGCATCGCTATTGGTCCTAGGCTTAACACTGATCGGTTGTGGTAAGGGTGGTCCAACGCTTGTTCCTGTAACAGGCAGCGTGACGGTCGATGGGAAACCTGCCAATGGAGCGACATTGATTTTCCATCCCACAGACAAAGAGATGAAATTGATACCGGCTGCAACGACCGATGAGTCGGGTAAATTCAAGTTGGCAACCAGTGCCCAAGAGGGAGTGCCCGTGGGCTCTTATGATGTCACGGTCACATGGCCAGATCCATCGGTCCAACCCACTCCTGCGCAGAAACTTCAAGGTCTAGGAG
>JAGWZB010000313.1 GCA_018969045.1 Planctomycetota bacterium
AAGGGTTTCTTATTCCCGACCATCGTAACTTGGTGATGTTGGCAAGCGCAGCGAGAATCCAAGAGCCAGGTCAGAGCGACCCTAACAAACCGCCACCCATAGCTACCCCCAAAAAAAATCCAGCCAATCCTCCCGCAACGACTGAGCTTCCACCTCCCCTTAAGCCCCCGGTTGCCCCGGTTCCCGAGCCGTCGAACTCTGCATCTGCTTCGACGCCTCCGACACCGGGTTCCTCGACCTCAACAGGTCCAATGCCTGTAACAGGTACTGAAGCTACCGCTCCGAAAGCGGCACCGAAGAATGAAGCGACTGCCGAAACGAAGTCAACCGACAAGGGAGCCGATACCAAGGGAGGCTCGACGGCAGGTGTGACCAGTGGTGCAACAGGGAGCAACAAGCCGCCAGCGACCCAACCAGCAGCGACCCAACCGGCAGCACCTGCTAGCGGGAACGGCAACAGCACCATCAAAGAGCTCGCAACGTTCTTTCAGGGGAAATTGACACCGATATTCGAAGGCGGGGTCTTCGCATCCTACAGTGTAGAAGCCTTGAGAACAGAGAGCACAGGTTCCACGAATATTCGTTTCACAGATGGTTTGAGTCAAGCTAGTCGGGAGCGGACGGTCGATTCGCATTTTGGCATCGGCCAACGCGCTGTCTTGGGAATTCGCGGAAACCTCGTTGGATACCGAGCCTCCTACCAGCATCTATTGGAAGAGACTTCTCGGTTTGATCGTCCTGATTTTCGTTACCTTTGGCCTGATTTATCTTCGATGTCGCGTATCGATTTGAACGTCGCTGACATTGAGCTCACTCAGAAACACTGCATCAATGACATTTACATCGAGTCTTTCTTTGGTGTTCGTTATGCGGAGTATCGCGGAGCGGACATGGCCGTGGGGGTGGGGAAAATAGCGCAAACACTTGAGGCGCATGCAATCGCGCATAGCTATCGAGAGACCGAGGGTATTGGGCCAACGTTTGGCTTGTCGGCCAAGCGCCATCTACCATGGAAATTTGGGTGTGGGATGTTTGATTCCTGTGGTGACCAAGACTGCGGGAACCTGGGATGGAGTTGGTTCTGGACGCTTCGGGGAGCCGTGTTGCGTTCGAGGGTTCTGTCGTCGGCGTATACCGAAAGTCAGCTAGGAATTTACTCTAACGAGACAGGAGTCCAGGGCGTAGCTCGCAGTGCAGACAAGTCGTATCTTGATCAAACGACGGAACAGAATCTATTTAACGGGGAATTTCAGATCGGTGTTGAGTACTGTCATCCTCTGGTTTTCATTCCTGCGACAGCGTCCTTAAGGACGAGTTTAGTCTGTCAGTATTGGGATACCGGCCCGGGTATTTCCAGCAGCCAGTCCTACGCCAGTTTATCCGGTAAAACACCCGACTTTTCAGGTCGGGTTGATTCGTTTGCAATCTCAGACAACCGCTATTTGAATCTCTTCGGTGTGAACTTGACGATGGGTCTGAATTATTGATTGACAAGCTTACGGATTTCGTCATCGATGGCTTTGAATTGATTTTCGTTGAGTCCAGGTTTGATCAGTTTGATAAGGCCATCGGAACCGATGAGTACTAGCTGAGGGATTCCTGAAACCTCATAAGCATCATATACATTGCTTGCTTCGGGTAAGATGGCTATCGATAACTGTGAGCCGTGATGTTGCGCGATAGAGACTAGAGAGTCCAACTCTGAGTCGATCGGAACATCGGATTGCCGAGTGGCGTTTTTGGAGGATTCATCCCAGACCATGCCGTAGGATTTGGTGACTCCGATAACAAGGAGTCCTTGGTCTTGGAACTCTTTTCGCGTTTGTTCGATTCGATCGAGTGATTTTAGGCACGGTTGGCTCCAAGCAGCCCAGAAGGCAAGAAGGACGATCTTTCCCTCCAACTGTTTCTGTACGTCGGTAGGCACATCTTTGTATTTTGCTTCGATCAGAGGTGGGGCTTTGGTTCCGATCAGATCCAGTTGGCGGATGGCCATTGCCAGTTGCTTTAAACCTTGTTCGATATTGCTGATCGTTGCTTGTAGCCCTTTGCTTTGCTCCTCGGGTAGTTTCGTTTGGACAAATTGGAGTTGCTCTTTGAGTTCATTGAGTACTTGATAAGACTCCTTGGGAAGATCTTTAGAAATCTCACTTGCCAGAGTTGTCATGAATTGGATGTACACCAATACATCGGTAGGGGAAACAACAGGCTGCTTAAGAAAATTCGCGTAGGCACGTCTTGCGAGCATGATTTTCTTCATCGATTCGTCGCGATGAGTGTCCCAGAAAAGACTTTTGTATCTCATCGCTTGAGAAGCCATCACGGCCACGGGCAATTTCTGATCAACTACCAATTGCTCCAGTCCAGTGAAGAACTGATTGAACTGAACCTCGACTTGATCGCGGTTCTCTATTAAACCTTGAAGCGATAGTCGGTTGCCTTGCAAGTTTGTTTGGGTGATGTTCTCACCAGGTGGGATCCGGCTTGTCACCGAATCGATCCAACCGATAAACTCCTTGGCGAGTTTTGGATCTTGGACGATGGTTGCGTTGAACACTCCCGCGACAAGTAGCTTATCGATTGCGGCGGATCTTGGTAGTTGATTGAGTTTTTGGATCCAGTTGCGAATCCGTTCGACTCCTGTATCTCGTTGATGGATCAGCAGATGCTGGGAGACCTGAAGTTCGATTCCTAGCAGGGATATGTCGTTGGGGGACTTGGCCAGCGCAAGGTCCAGCTCAGTGATGAATGGACCGATCTGTTTGCTTTTGACCCGTTTTTGGAATTCCTCGTTGGTCAAAGGGATCTTGTTTTCCGACGACTGCTCTTGTCCATAGGATGGGTCGTTGAAGTTTACCGTAAGGGTGATCCAAACGATCAACGACATCCAAAGCGAGCCGAGGGATCGATGAAGAACCAATACAGTGGACAATTGGCCGGGAATTCTCATGAATCAGCAAGCTTTCAAAACAAACAAAACGAATTGACTTTGGAGGGTTTAGGCTATCGCGAATTCGTGAGAAATCAAGACTTTGTTTTGGCGCAGCGCAAGTAGCGTAAACCTTGGTTATGTTTAGCCTCGTAAAGGAATGTGGCATCTTCTTCGGTTAAGATGCAAATGAGTCGACTGCCGTGGTGCACCACCTACCGCCGCCGCGGCAGCAAAGTCCGCGACAAAAAACTCTGGATTCCCCAAAAATTGGGGCTCAGCCAAGGCTACCAAAAGTGCTCTTGGTGAATTGACATCTGGTATCGGCGGACTGCTGACTCGTTGTGAGCACGCGTCCGCCGACGGCTGACGCGTGGGGTTTGGACGGCATTGACGCTCGCTGTCAACGAGGTCCATGTGGTCAATCCTGTCCGCAGTCAACACAGTCAATCTTGTCAACACCGTCAATGCCGTCAGAAACCCGCCACCGCCGGAGTCAAACCACGCTCAATGCTGGAGTGGGTTTCGTTGGCTGCCCGACGCGCCGTTGGAAAGAGATTTGGGATTTAACGTTAAGGAATCCGAGTTTCACAACCGTCCGAGCAACCATAGAACTACAGCGCTGGCCGACTGCCGATCGGCAGGCTTGGGAATCGATCTGGCAGGAGATTGGAACGTCGATTGATTGATTAGACGGATTCTCACTGGGCAAAACACGATTTGTTTTAGTCACAATCATTCCTGAGGATACCCTCAAAAGGCGTATCGAGCATTTTCCGAGCTCGATTCTGCATATCTCGATAAGCCGCCATCAACGCAACAAGACTTACCACATCAAGACTAGCCTTTCGCTTTGCGGTACAACGCTCTTTACAGGTGATCGCGATCTTGCAATCCATCCGGCTTTTGAGCGATGCATTCACAAACTCATCGAAAAGGTTCAAGCTCACAAGACCAAATTGGCGGGGAAAATCGATTGGAATAAAGCGACCTCAGGGAACCACGCCGAGCTGAAGGCTACCGATCATTTCGATGCAATGGAGCTCGATTGGGCGGTAGCTCAAGACGATTACGCGACATTTCGTCACGCGATGGATGTATTCGAAGACGTCTTTACAGCAGACAAGGAAGAGGCAAATTTCAATCGCGCGCTGAAGTACTCAATGGAAGGTAAGATTCTTCAGGATCATCCTGACGATGAATATGGGCAGCTAACGTTCAACGTGATTGGGCGATTCGCCAGTATGTCTGATCCGTCCATTCCCATCGTCAGAGACGTACTCAAAGATTGAAAACACTTAGAGTCACAAAGGACACAGAGACAAAGACCGAGGTACTCAAGGCTCTGTGCCCTCTGTGACTCTGTGTTTCAAAAAGATTCTTCGGTTCTTCAGGAATTATTGTAGGTGAAAACTCAGGTGTTTTAGTTCATATCCTCTGCCGGTGGTGTGATCGCCCCAACTCAACGCTACCAGGCTGTTCGGCTATAATAAACCAAGACTTCAAGACTACGTTGTGAAAGCCTCCCTCAATCATGCATGGTTCTTTTCGGATTACACGCACTTGTTTTTTGTTTATATGCTTCGTTTTACTGCCGACGCTTTGGCGATCTCCGGTTGTGAGCCTTTGGGCACAAAGCAGCAAAGAAACTCCAACGATCGACGTGGTCTATCCTCTGAAAAATCAAGTCTTCCAACGACGCTTCGAGGTCCCTCAGCTCTCCCACAGCAACCATCCAGGCGGAGCCGCCAAAGGGTTTGCTCAAGTCCCCGTTCATCTAAAATGGACCTATAAGGATCGCACATCGATCGAGTACCGCTTGCAGGTCGACTCGAAAACCACACAGTGGCAATCCCTAAGCAATGAGTGCATCTTGGCGCTCGCCGACTCCCCTGGAATGACACAACTGCTTATCGATGTGCCAGCAGGTGGATGGTACCAAGTGGAACTTCGATTGAAAGCCGACGGGCAAATCGTCGCCCAAGCAACCTCTGAGCCCTTCGGAGTCGGGGAAGTTTTCCTGGTCGCTGGGCAAAGCTATGCGACCAACTGCAACGACGAAAGATTCCAAGTTGGCGATCCGACCGGAAGAGTGGTCGCTTATGATTTTCGAAATCGAACATGGAACATCGCGCATGATCCCCAGCCTAGCGGTGACTCAAGCGACGGTGGATCGATTTGGCCACCGTTTGGTGATCTGATGGTCCAAGCCTACGGGGTCCCGGTGGGACTGGCCAATGTCGCTGTCGGTGCCACTTCGACGAGCCAATGGAAGACCGATGGAGAACTCTTTCAACGCCTCGTGGCCGTCGGCCTACAACTCAAGGACTTTCGGGCCGTGCTTTGGCAACAAGGGGAATCGGATGTGATCGAGAAAACCCCATCGGCTACTTACGCGGAACGCCTCGTGCAATTCCGCGCGCAGGCCGATCAAACTTGGGGGGCCCCGATTCCGTGGTATCTTGCGAAATCGACTCTCCATCCGACCGTCTACAACGAACCTTCTTGGGAAGTGAATATTCGCAATGCGATCGAGACGCTTGT
>JAGWZB010000314.1 GCA_018969045.1 Planctomycetota bacterium
TTCGCGACAATGAAGACTTGGTAAAACAAACCGGCTACGAAGAATTTGCCGAGCGAATTTACCGTGCAGCAACTCACTAAAAAATATCCAACTCGCACTTTTATCCCCCCTCAATCAACGAACAACAAAACCTATGTCGGATGCAAAACTCCTCGGTGAAGCGGATCCTACGGTGCTCGTGGCATCTGGACAAGTTGAGGCACAGATCGACGTGGATCCAGCCGAAACCAGCGAGTGGCTTGGGTCTTTGGATTATGTAGCCAAGAGCAAGGGACCCGAGCGGGTCCGGTACTTGGTCAAGGCCCTTGAGAATCGGGCTCGGCGCGATGGGGTTGAGATACCCATCGAAACCACGACTCCTTATGTCAACACGATTCCGGCCTTCAAACAACCAGCTTATCCTGGCAACCGAGAGCTTGAGCGTCGCATCAAGAGCATCATTCGATGGAATGCGATGGCGATGGTTGTTCGAGCCAACAAGAAGAACAAGGGGCAAGGTGGTCATATCAGCACCTTTGCCAGCAGCGCGACGTTGTACGAAGTCGCTTTCAATCATTTTTTCCGAGGGCGTGGTGAATCTGGCTACCAAGGGGATTTGGTGTATTTCCAAGGGCATGCGTCACCAGGGATGTACTCCCGGGCGTTTGTTGAAGGTCGAATGCCGATCGAGAAATTGGAAAACTTCCGACGCGAGTTGCAGCCTGAAGGTGGGCTTTCGAGTTATCCGCACCCGTGGTTGATGCCCGACTTTTGGGAGTACCCAACAGTCTCGATGGGTTTGGGGCCGATCATGGCGATATACCAGGCTAGGTTCAATGAGTATTTGAACGATCGAGGTTTGAAGGACACCCGAGGTAGGAAGGTCTGGGCTTTCCTGGGTGATGGCGAGTGCGACGAGCCTGAGACACTTGGGGCCATCACGTTGGCTTCTCGGGAAAAACTGGACAATTTGATCTTCGTCGTCAACTGCAATCTGCAGCGTTTGGATGGGCCGGTGCGAGGCAATGGCAAGATTATCCAAGAGCTTGAAGCGGTCTTCCGAGGTGCTGGTTGGAACGTCATCAAGGTGATCTGGGGGAGTGATTGGGATGCTCTTTTAGAAAAAGACGAATCTGGATTATTGGCACAGCGGATGACGGAAGTCGTCGATGGTCAGTACCAAAAGTATGTCGGTATGACAGGTGCTTATATTCGCGAGCACTTCTTTGGCAAGTATCCCGAGTTGTTGAAGTTGGTTGAAAACTACTCGGATGAGAAGCTTGAGAAGCTCAATCGCGGCGGCCATGACCCTGAGAAGGTCTTTGCGGCTTACAAAGCTGCCGTCGAGCACAAGGGCCAGCCGACGGTGATACTGGCCAAGACCATCAAAGGATACGGTTTGGGCGAGGCTGGTGAGGGGCGCAATATCGCTCACAACCAAAAGGAAATGAACGAGAAGGAACTGCTGGAGTTTCGTTCCAGGTTCGGGATCCCGATCTCGGATGATCAAGTGGCCAACGCACCTTTTTACAAGCCACCTGAGTCGAGCATGGAGATTAAGTATCTCAAGGACAAACGTTCTGCGCTTGGAGGTTCTTTGCCGAGTCGTCCGACGCAGCATCCTGTGACCGAGACTCCGTCGCTGGAGGACTACCGCAAGTTCATGGGGATCCAGCTCGACGGTAAATCCATTTCGACGACCCAAGGTTTCGTTCGATTGCTAAGTCGTCTGGTAAAGGATCCGAAGATCGGCTCGCACATCGTCCCGATCGTTCCGGACGAGTCCCGGACCTTTGGGATGGAAGGGATGTTCAAGGAAATCGGGATCTATGCCCACGCAGGTCAATTGTATGAACCGATCGACTCGGGTTCGGTGGCTTACTACAAGGAAGCCAAAGATGGGCAAATCTTGGAAGAGGGGATCACCGAGTGCGGATCGATGTCGAGTTTTGTTGCCGCCGGGACGGCTTACTCAGCCCATGGCATCAACATGATCCCGTTCTACATCTATTATTCGATGTTTGGGTTCCAACGCGTCGGGGACTCGATTTGGGCTGCGGCTGATATGCGGGCCAAAGGCTTCCTTATCGGCGGGACGGCAGGCCGCACGACGCTTAACGGCGAAGGCTTGCAGCACCAGGACGGTCATAGCCATCTGAACGCGATGGCCTTCCCGACTGTCAGGGCCTATGACCCTGCTTGGGCGTATGAGACCGTCGTGATTGTCCTCGATGGTATGCGTCGACTCTACCAAGAGAATGAAACGGCGATTTATTACGTCACCGTCCACAACGAAGATTACGAGATGCCCGCGATGCCCGCTGGAGTCGAAGACGGAATCATCAAAGGGATCTATAAGTTCAGTTCTGTCGAAGCTACCGGTTCCAAGGCAAGAGTTCAACTCTTCGGGTCTGGAGCGATCCTGAGACATGTTCTCGAAGCTGCGAAATTGCTTGCCGACAAGTACAACGTATCGAGCGATGTCTGGAGCGTGACCAGTTACACGCAGCTTCGCCGCGAAGCCCAATCGGTTGAGCGTTGGAACATGCTCCATCCGGACCAGCCGGCCAAGAAGAGTTATATTCAAACCGTGCTCGAGGGAGTCAAAGGACCGATCATCTCAGCCAGTGACAATGTGCGGGCTGTCGGTGAACAGCTGATGCCCTATTTGGATCAAGATTACTACGTATTGGGTTGCGATGGTATGGGACGCAGTGAAACGCGGCCTGCACTCCGTCGACACTTTGAAGTCGATGCGGCTTCAGTCGTTATCGCGACACTGTATCGTTTGAGTAAGACGGGTGTGGTTGCCGGTAAGGACGTTGCCCAAGCAATCCGGGATTTGGGCTATGATCCAGAGAAGCAAAATCCACTGTTTGCCTAGCGGTCCAACTTGCGTTTTCGATTGCCAAGTCCGTCCGCTTGGTCTTTAAGTTTGAACGAATCCACTGCTCGATTAATTCCCCTTAGAAAGTAGAACGCGTTACCATCCATGGCTACTGAAATCAAATTGCCAAGCTTGGGCGAAGGTGTAGAGTCCGGCGATGTCTTGGAGATTTATGTTAAGGTTGGAGATGTGGTCAAGCTTGAGCAATCGCTCTTCGAGCTTGAGACCGACAAAGCGACAGTTGGCGTACCGAGCCCACTGGCTGGTAAGATCCTGAGCATCACCATCAGCGAGGGGGAAACCGTCAAGGTCGGCCAAGTCGTTGGAACGATCGATGCCGTCGGATCGCAAGAGAGCCAAGTGGCACCGAGCAAGCCTTCGCAGGCTCCTGCAGCACCAGCGGCTGCACCGGCTCAGGCAGCGGCCCCCGTAGCAACTCCAGTGGCTCCTGCAGCTCCAGTGGCATCGAAGTCTACGGCCGTCTCCGCACCCGCGACACCCAAGCCCCTGGCACCTCCACCAACGCCTCCGGTGGTTGCAACCAGCCCAGCGATGACTAGCCCTGCACTATCGAGCCCCATAGCATCCTCCGCCTTGGGCGGTCCGTCTGAAGATGTGATTCCTGCAGGGCCTGCTGTGCGCCGATTTGCTCGCGAAGTCGGGATCGATTTGACGGGAGTCAGCGGAACTGGGGATCACGGTCGCATCACCCGCGAGGATGTATTGTCGATCGTCAGGCACCAAGGCCAAGCCGTCGCGACTAAACCCGCAGCGAGTGCAACGTCGAGCGTTCAGGCAGCTCCGGTCGCTGAGTCGCCGGCCAAGGCGGCTGCTTCCAAAGGAATCGAAAAGCCAGGAACTCCGGCGACCGATGATTATGGGCCCATCCGAGTCGATCGGATGACCAAAATCCGAAAGACCATCGCAAATCAGATGGATAAGTCTTGGTCGACAGTCCCCCGCGTCGTGAACTTCGACGATGCGGATGTCACTGAGCTAGAGGCGTTTCGTCAATCAAGCAAAGACGATTATGCTTCGCGCGGAATCAAACTTACGACGATGCCTTTTTTGATCAAGGCTGTTGCCACGGCCTTGCGTCACCACGGGGCACTCAATGCGGTGATCGATACCGAAAACGATCAGATCATTTACAAGGACTATGTCAATCTTGGGATCGCCGTCGATACCGACCGTGGTTTGGTCGTCCCAACGATCAAAAATGCAGATCGTCTTTCCATCCCCGACATCGCTTATGCGCTTGCTGAGCTATCGAACCGAGTTCGCAACAACGACTTTGCAGTCAGCGATCTGCGAGGAGGGACATTCACAATCAGTAACCTTGGAGCCATCGGTGGGACTTACTCGACCCCTATCGTCAACGTGCCTGAGGTAGCGATTCTGCTGGTGGGTCGATCCCGAAAAATGCCGATGGTGATGCCGGATGATTCGATCAAACCACGGCTGATGATGCCTTTGAGCTTGGCATACGATCACCGGTTGGTCGATGGAGCGACCGCGGCCCGTTTCCTGAACGATATCATCGCTTATTTGGAAGCTCCAAGTCGTTTGCTCCTGGCGATTTAAATCGCCATTTTTGAGCATCTCATCAGATCCTTTCCCGACCCACGGTAAACGAGAGCCTCGCTATGAGCATCACTGCTTTTATGGAAAAGCACTTCCGTCATTACAACGCTCGCGAAACGTTGTCAGCCGCAAGAGCTTATAAGCAATTCATCGAGAAAGACCACGGTGCGATGATGGTCTCCTTGGCCGGTGCGATGAGCACCGCCGAGCTTGGGATTTCGCTCGCCGAGATGATTCGCAAAGGAAAGGTGCACGCGATTTCGTGTACAGCAGCTAACCTTGAAGAAGATTTATTCAATCTGTTTGCTCACAACGAGTACAAAGT
The DNA here is from genome assembly GCA_018969045.1 of Planctomycetota bacterium. Taxonomy (GTDB): domain Bacteria; phylum Planctomycetota; class Planctomycetia; order Pirellulales; family Pirellulaceae; genus JBKCUI01. Next base: position 4,776 of record JAGWZB010000314.1, read on the forward strand.
GATCGACAATTGGAGGTCGCTTAGCACTCAGGACGAAGTGGACCTGCGGGATAGCGGATACAACCGAGTCACTGACACTTGCATTCCCGAAACGGTGATGATGCACATGCAGGACAGGCTGATCAAGTACTGGAAAGATGCGGCGGATAAAGGTCAGCAGTATTTTCCTTACGAGTACATGTTCAGAATCTTGGATGACAAGGAATTGCAAAAGCACTATCAGATTCCTCGCGAGCATTCTTGGATGATCGCTGCCAAAGAGGCCAACATCCCAATATACTCTCCGGGAATCGAAGATAGCACGTTGGGAAATATGTTTGCTGCTCGAGTCATGGATGGGACGGTCAAGAGTCACTCGGCCCTCAAGAGTGGGACTCAGCAGATGGAGCATTTGGCGCGATGGTACAAGCAACTTGCAACCGAAAGACCGATCGGTTTTTTTCAAATCGGTGGAGGAATCGCCGGAGATTTCGCCATTTGTGCGGTTCCTATGTGGATCCAGGATTTGCAAGAAGAGAACATTCGCCGCTGGGCTTATTTCTCTCAGATCTCCGATGCCGAAACCAGCTATGGTGGATACAGCGGTGCAGTTCCTAATGAAAAGATTACTTGGAACAAACTGGAAGCAGATTGCCCCAAATTCATGATCCATAGCGATGCAACGATCGTCGCACCACTGATC
>JAGWZB010000012.1 GCA_018969045.1 Planctomycetota bacterium
AAGCCCACGCCGGGAGTACATGCTGCTCCCCTTTGTTAAAGAGTTTGGCAAGTCGTCCTTTGTCGGCGGGCTCGTAAGGATCCTGAGGTCCACCCTTGGCAATCTCAGTTTGCGATACAAGACCAGCACCAGCCGCGACGACCGAGCTGGAACGAATGAAATGGCGTCGGTTCAAAGTCATATCGGTAAACTCAAACGATCCGTAAAGTTTGGGCGGTTGACTGCACCCTTGGCAACCTAGCAATGATCATGCTCCATTGACTTCGACTGCAATCCAGCCCCATCGGACGATAACAATCGCTAGTAGTAACTTCTACCTATAACTCCCAGTTCGCAAAAGTACAACCAAAGCGGCCAAACATGATCAGAAAAACGACTCAAAAGGGAATGTCACCATGGCTTATCAGAACATCCGAACGTTACATACGGATACAAATGGCGATTCCTCGTCGAATTATTGGTACAATGGACGGGTTTTAGATCATGCATCTTCGATTCTGCTGAATACAAAAAACACGCGTGTACCGTCATTCGTTCTGGAAGCAAGACAACATCCGGAAGAGGCCACATCTTATGGAATCCGAATCAATAAGCCCAACCAAATCACCGAGTCGCGATCCTTCAAAGAGTCGGTTTGGGGCGGCCCAAGGCAGGCACTGGCTCGCGATGCAGACCAAAACGTTTCGCGGTCTAGCAGACCGCTGGAACAAGCTCTCGGATTCGTTTGCCGTCGATGCTGTGGTGCTTTCGGACAAGATCGCCGAATTCCAAGATCGGTTTCGTCAGAACGCTTCGGAACTAGCCCTCAACCACAAGAATCAGCTGCACGAGTTGCAAACCAACTGGGACCAGCAACTGGACGAAACTCTCGGAAAATCCGAACTTCAAACGCTCGAAAAAACAAGATGGGAAAAACACACCCTCAAAACACTTAAAGCCAAACGCAAAGATGCGCAGTCCAAGCAGGAAGCGGACTATGCTCACGCGAAAACCAAACTGGATTCAGAGCTTGAACAGTCTCAGGCGACCGCCCGACAAACACGACAGAAAACTCTAGCGAAAATTGATGCACAGCAAACTTCGCTTGACGAGCTGATCCAAGAAGTACGCGAATGGGTAGCATTGAAAACAGGTAACGCATCGACGACCCTTCCAGAATCATCCAGCGAGGTTCCACCCAGGTCCGTCGCTCATATCGAATCGCTGGGCGCAATGGCGAAAGAATTCGAGTCCCTCAAGACTAGTTACTTGGACAAAAAGCGTGCTCTTGAGTCCAATAAAGCAGCGGCGGTGATCGGTGCCCCGATGCTCGTCGTGGTTGGATTGCTCTGTGGAGCCATCGCCCTGGCGATCGCTTACTTGCTAAAGACGTCCCCGCTGGTCCTGGGAGTCGCAAGCATCCTTTCTGCAGTCCTGTTTCCTATCGTGCTCTATATGGCCGCCTTGCCATGGATCGGCCGATCGGTTCGAACTTCACTGCATAGTCTCCTGGAAGAAGAGCAGAACTTGTTGCAGTTGCTGCAACGAGGACGAGCGATTGCCGAAGCCACCTTGAAGCGGGAACTGAACCGACTCGATGAAGTGCACCAAACCGGCTTGTCGGAGGCAAAATCCAAGCACCTTCAACTCTTAGAACAGATCGAAGCCGATTATCGAGCCAACAAAGCCGCAACCATTCAATCCACAGTGAAAGACAAACAAGCCTTCTGCGAAAAAAGAATCGCTTCGTTTGAGTCGATCAACACGCAATTCCCGAAGGAAATGGGAACGCTCAAGGAAAACCAAATCGCTGCAAACAAGGCGTTTCAGGCCAAATCCCAAGCAACCCTCGATTCCCTCAATGCAGCATTCCGGACCTCGCAGCAGTTTTTAACCAAACGATGGACCCATGGTCTAGAACAGTTTCAACAGCGCAAAATCGAAACCCAAAAACAGCTACAAATACGGTTTCCCGAATGGAACAGCAACGAGTTCTCCAAAGAGGATTGGAACCGCGACGAAGCGTCCCTGGCTGTCCCTTTGGCGCAATATCAGCCCTTCCAAAACGTTCCTGATGACCATCCGGCCAATCAAAGACCCGTTGAATTCAAGATGCTTAAGCAACTTGCATCAAAACTGGAGTCCATCGGCGAGATTCCGCTGACCTACGACCTCATAGGCAATGGAGGACTGATACTCCGAACCCAAGATCCCGAGTCGCGGGAACAAGCCCAATTGCTCATGAGAAACCTATTGCTGCGTGCAGTGACGGCCATCCCAGCCGGGATGTTGCAAGTGACTGTGATCGACCCCGAAGGCCTCGGGAAAAAATACAGTTGGCTGATGCATTTGGCTGACATCGATCCAGAACTGGTGAATCACCGCGTGTGGACGCAACCGATTCACATTGCCAACCAACTCGCTTTGACCACTCGTCATATCGAGGATGTGATCCAACAAAGCTTAAGAAACCAATTCAAAAACCTTTATGAGTACAATCAAAAAGCAGGACCGATGGCGATCCCTTACCGTATCATCGTATGGTCAGGGTTTCCTTTCGGCCTCGATGACGCGTCCTGGCAATCCCTTTGCTCGATCTTGTCCTCGGGCAGCAGATGTGGCGTGGGAGTCCTAATCGATTGGCCTTCGTCGATCCAATGGCCAACATTTGCCGACGCCAACAAACTCACCGAATTTGCGTTGGTCGGCGATGTCAAGAAACACCCAACGGGCCAGTACCGACTGCAGATGAAAGTTCCGGAGCTTGAGAACTTCCCGGCTCGGCTTGAAACTCCCCCGGATGAAGCCACGGTCGCATCGATTATGGACAAGCATCTGATCGCCGCTTCGAACATCGGCAAGCGGATCGTTCCATTCTCAACGATTGCGAGTCCTCCGCAAGGTTTCCAGAGCAAGTCGTCCGCGGATGGTTTAGAGATTCCAATCGGGATCTCCGATTCGGGACGAATTCAATCGTTGGTGCTTGGCGAAGGTACTTCGCAGCACGTTCTTATCGCAGGCAAAACCGGTTCTGGAAAATCGTCCTTACTCCATACGATGATCAGCAGCGCCGCATTGGAGTATTCCCCCGAGGAACTTCGGCTGGTCCTTTTGGATTTCAAGAAAGGGGTTGAGTTCCAAGTCTATTCGGAGTTGCAACTGGCCCATACCGATATCATCGGAATCGAAAGTCGCCGTGAATTTGGACTCAGCACTCTGGAATATCTCGATCGCATCCTAAGTGCCCGCGGCGAAGCCTTCCGCCAATGGGGTGTTCAGGACTTACCAAGCTTGAAGCGCAAGCATCCCGACGTCCGATTGCCTCGCATTATCACCGTCATCGATGAATTCCAAGAGTTGTTTGTCGAGGACGACAAGATCTCGCAGCAAGCCTCGATGCTTATGGATCGTATTGTTCGCCAAGGTCGATCGTTTGGATTGCACTTGGTGCTCGCGTCGCAGACCCTCGGTGGTGCCTACTCCTTGCCTCGTACGACCCTTGCGCAAATGGCCGTTCGAATCGCTCTTCAGTGCGACAGTGCCGATGCGATGCTGATACTCAGTGAAGACAATACGGCTGCCGAGAGGCTCAGGCACTCCGGCCAAGGCATCTACAACACAGCAGGTGGCAGGCTCGAAGCCAACCAGAACTTTCAAGTGGCCTTTCTGCCGAAATCCGAGCAGATCGAAAGGCTCGACAAGGTTCCTTCGGTCCCCGTTCCCCACAGTCCCACAACCAACTCGATAGGGCGGCGAGTGGTCTTTGAGGGGCACAAGATGGCCAAGTGGGACTCAGCGGTTTTGGAGATGCAACTTGGGGCTCTGTTCAACCCGAGCGCTACGGCATGGGCCATGGGCGACAGTGTTTCGATCGAGCCGCCAGTGGTAAGGAGTTTAAGTGCTGCACCGGGCCGAAATGCGATGATCGTATGCAGCCATGACGATCTAGTCGCTTCGCTTGTTGCTAGCTGGATACGAACCAGCCAAGTCCGAAAGACCATGCAAGGTGCTGCAAATCAAGCAACGGAATCCTTTTGGATCCTCGACGGGGTTCGCCTAGAGGACACGACGCTTCAGCGAGCGATCGAGTCGGCCAAGCGATCGGCTCAGTGCAAGGTCCTGGGTAGTCGTCAGGCTGACCAAGCCATGGCGGATCTCGAAGCGGAACTGACAAGTCGACTTGGCAATCCCGATGCGGCTCATCCTCCGTTGGTCGTGTTCATTTTGAATCTTTCCAAGTTCCGGGAGTTTCGACGCGAAGAGGATTACTCGTTTGGAGGTTCCGAGGGCCAAACCAGCAAGCCGGATGCGATTTTGGCAAAAGCGCTTTCGGATGGTCCGGGAGTTGGCATCCATATCTGCATTTGGTCCGATTCGGTGGCGACGTTGAGCCGTTGGCTATCTCGAGGATCGTTGCGTGATATCGAGTTGAGAGTCTTAGGTCAGATGTCTGCCAATGATTCCAATCAGCTGATCGATAACAACCAAGCCAACCGACTGGATCGCAACGTCATGTTGGTTCACGATGATGCCGACGGGAAAGCGACCAAGTTCCGGCCATTTACGTTGGATAGCATTCTCGATTAACAGAATGTGGTCTATTGATAAGAACGATCCTTCGACAACGCCCGCTTCGAGGCCGCAATGGAAGAGCTGCTAGCCATGTTCGTACTCAGTTTCGCGGTGCTCGTTCTTGCGACCGTGACCGCGTTGCTGAGCACGAGAGATGAATGCAATGATCTACATGATTACATGAAGAATCGATCTTACTTCACGTACACCCTAAGTCTCTTGGTGGAGTATCTTTCGGCCGAGCCGGTGAAGGTCCAGTCTCGCGTATCGCCTTCGCTGTTGCCAATTCCGATGTCCGCCCTGTTGCCAGCTTTCCATTGATTGATCGCAAAGACCGTTTGCTTAGCCCCCCCATGGTGAACTTGCATCGATCCATACCCATCCTCAGGTGGTGCTAGCTGATCCCCGAAATCGTAGATCGAATCCGAAGCTCCGGAAACAGACACGCCATTTTTTTGTCCGTAATTGTCCGGCCAAAACTCGATATTCCCTGTCCCGATCCCTTTGCCAACCGACAAACCAACAACATTGCTGTAGATGTCTAAGTCTTCGACGGGGATCTGGAATCTTGCTTTGGAGGCCATGGTCGGAATTCCAATTTTTTTCGGATCTTTTGTAAATGCCTTCATCGATACAAAGACCCGTTGCTCCTGACCTTGTGGCCCACTGAGTTCTAATAAATAAGCAACCCTTCCAAAGGATCCAGCCGACGCGCTGTTGTCGACGTCGTAACGAATGTCCGAGGAGAGTTTGCCCAAGTCCAAATCGTATACCAATCGATACTCGCTTGAGCCCGGGATCGAGTCCAAGAACTCCGGCTCCTTACCAGAACGAAAGGCTCCCACTGGCAATCCGGTCATCCCACATAGGTTTGGCTCTGCGAGCATATCCCAAGCGAATCGCATCGCAGTAGGCTCGGGAACTTCCGCACAAGAAAGAATGAGCGAATCGCCTTGGATTTGCGCCACCGCAGGTCGATATCCGCTTGAACCAACCCCGATGACTTCGAAGTGTGTCGGTGGCTTTCCATCCCTGGTCTTCATACCACCTGCGGTATTCCTGAAGCTCAACTTCAACTGCTTGCCCATCAACTCCATGCTAACAAGCTCCGGACTTCTGGCAGCGACATCTTGCATGCCGTAGTCGTTGGCAAGTGCCAAGAGTGCAAGTCGCCGCCCAACCTCTTGTTTGTTGGGGGGATGGATATCATTGACCGTTGCGATGTCATTGATCACCACCATTGCGGTTTTTGGAACGGCACTCTGCACGGCAGCTTGAGCCTCCCAAAATTTGGCCAAAGTTGTCGGGTCTTTATCGCCATACCGGAAAGGAGCGATCTGAACATAGTAGAAGGGGAAATCACCCTGTCCCCACAGTTCCCGCCAGCCTTGGATGAGCGCTTTCTTTTTCTCCAAATAAAGCATCCCTTCATCGTGGTTGGATTCCCCTTGGTACCAAATCGCACCACGGATGGGAAATCCTACGATCGAATGGATCATTCCATTGTAGAGCATCGTTGGATCCTGATTGCTCGCATAGGGTGATAGCTCCGCTGGAAAACTGGGATTGGGTGCAAGCACTTCGCGACGCTCCTTGTACGTCTTGGCTTTCACCAACCAATCCTCGAGGGACTTGATGTGCTCATCGAGCCGTTTGGCATAGGGTGCGGAGCCGGGGGTTCGCCCGACGACGGACTGATAGATATTTTGTAAGGCTTCGACGCGTTGAAAACCAACAGGTGGGATCCAAGGTTCGACGCGAGTCCCACCCCAAGAGGAATTGATCAGCCCCACTGGAATGTCGAGTTTGATGGAGAGTTCGCGAGCCATGTAGTATCCGACGGCGGTGAATCCGGCAGCAGTGTTTGGCGAGCATACTTGCCAGCTCGATTGAAAATTCTCCAATGGGATCATGGATGGAACCAATGGGACTTTGATGTGCCGAATCAGCGGATGATTGGCTGCTGCGATCTCTTCTTGCGGGTTCATGCTCGCGGCGACCGACCACTCCATGTTGGACTGGCCTGAACAGACCCAGACTTCGCCCACCAAAATATCTTTGATCTCGATCCGATTAGTCCCTTGGATGATCAAGCTCGATGGCGACTTGTTGGCCGGCATCGGGGGCAACTCCAAGTGCCATTTGCCTGTAGCATCGGCGACCGCTGTTGCTTTCGAATTGCCGATCGATACAACCACCGACTCGCTAGGGTCCGCCCAGCCCCAGACCTTAAGAGGTTGGTCCCGTTGAACAACCATGTGGTCAGTAAACAATGCAGGCAACTTCACTTCAGCACTTGCGCTAGAAGCGATCATCGATAGGACAACAACCAGTCCGATCCAGTGTTTCATAACCATTGTAAAACCTTGCTCTAATAATTATCCCGGTGGGCGGACCGCTACAGTATACTTGAATCCGGGGCTTCCGGATGCCTTATAAGTACCGAGAAATCTAACCACTCATGGGCACTGATGACCGCTAATGAAAGGACTTCCTGGAATACCGTCCGGTCTTTTCTAACCGCTCATGGGCACTGATGACCGCTAATGAAAGGACTCCTTGGAATACCGTCCGGTCTTTTCTAACCGCTCATGGGCACTGATGACCGCTAATGAAAGAACTCCTTGGAATACCGTCCGGTCTTTTCTAACCGCTCATGGACGCTGATGACCGCTAATGAAAGGACTCCTTGGAATACCGTCCGGTCTTTTCTAACCGCTCATGGCCACTGATGACCGCTAATGAAAGAACTCTTTGGAATACGGTCCGGTGCTCGAGTGGCTGTTCCATTAGCGTCCTTAAGCGAACATTAGCGGTCCGGTGCTCGAGTGGCTGTTCCATTAGCGTCCCTAAGCGAACATTAGCGGTCCTATTTCTTGGACCGCTACCTTTGAAAAGCCTTTCTCCCTAAGATACTACTATGAGCGACTATAAGCGGTCCGCTCTCTTTTGCGTCTTTAAGCAACATGGATTGGAAAATCCCTTGGCAGATCACAACATCACATCAGCTTGCAGAATCACCGGCAATTCCCCATCGGCGATCGCCGTGATCGAAATCGTCGGTCCAGACGCAAAGACCTGGTTGGATCGCAACTGGAAACCTAATCACGGTAGCGGTAAGCTGCAACTCGATACCATTCGCTATGGACAAATCATCGCAGAAGCGATCGTCGGCGAATCGGTCATCGTGTGCCGAACCGGGCCGGAGCGCTACGAAGTTCATTGCCATGGAGGAAAAATAGCTTCTCAAATGCTACTACAAAGCATGCAAAACCAAGGGATCCAGATCCAATCACCGCAAGCTTGGGTCGCTGCCAACGAGCAAGATCCGTTTATTGCCCAAGCTACGATGGCGCTGACCCAAGCCACCACACTGCGGACTGCCAAAATTTTGCTAGATCAACAGCAAGGTGCATTCAGCCGAGCATTAGCCAACATCGACAAAGCGATCCAAAAAGGTGATTTCACGTTAGCGATGCAATTGGCGGACCAGATCCGAACCTGGGACCGGCTAGGGCAGCACCTAATCGAGCCCTTTGATATCCTGGTGTGCGGACCACCGAATGTGGGAAAAAGCAGCTTGCTGAATCGGATCCTTGGATACCAACGAGCGATCGTACACCAACAAGCTGGCACGACACGTGATTTGCTCAGCGAGATATCAAGTATCGATGGCTGGCCTGTGCGACTGACCGACAGCGCTGGAATCCGGGCGACCTGTGACGCGATAGAATCCATCGGCGTCCAACGTGCGGTAGCCGCCAGCCGCTCGTCGGATCTGCAACTGATCCTGGTGGACCCCATCGAAGGATGGACGGGCCAGCATCAGCAATTGCTCGACGAAAAGCCAACCCAATCGCTCATCGTCATCACCAAATCAGACATCGCAGATTGCCCGATGCCCGATTTATCCCATGCACATAGACTCAGCGGCCCGAGCGTCCAAGTTAGCGCAGTGTCTGGCAACGGAATCCCCGAACTACTGAGCGAAATATCCAAAAGGCTCGTTCCGGTTGTGCCAGAGTCCGGACAAGCCATCACGTTTACCGATTCACAGAGGCAAGCTTTGGAAGATCGCTATCAACGCAGTGGCAAGTACACGTCGGTCTGATACTGATCCTTGGGAGTATCGGCAGGGTGAGTGGTGTAGATCTCAAGACCAGCGCATCGACTAAGTTTTAGTTTTTGGTGCTGTGCGATACGATTAGCGACCGACCAAGCGTTTCCAAGGTGTTCATAGCTACCAATATGCCTAACATGCAATGCTCGGCAGGCGGGATGACGCCAGTCGGTCAGCTTGGAGTGGCTTGGCATAATCAACGTATCGGGGATCGCGCGTCCAAGGATGTATTCGATCGAAGCTTTCTGCATGTCGAATCGAGTGTAGACGGCAACCATGGTACCTTCCTTGGGCAATCCTTCTTCGCGATACTCTTGATCGATTCTCTGGATGACCGGTGCCATCGAATCACCCATCGCGTGGAACGACCCGGATGAGGGAAAACCGGCAAGACGGATCGCGGGGAAAGACTCCACTCCTATCACTTCGGTTCGCGAGGGAATCGAACCTTGCTGGGCCAAGTCGCGGATCATGCTTAAACCTCGATGATAGTCCATCCCGATCATCGCGATGATCGTCGGCTTGAGCCAAAACAAGTACCACGGCAGATTGCCATCGATACTCCAAGTCAGTTCCGTTTTGTCCCCGACTGGATGAAGCTGAAATGCGGTTTTGCAAACCGATTTCATCGGTCGAATGAATCGCAATTCACATTCGACGTATTTGTTGAGTTCAAGCGTCGTGTGTTTCAGTTCGCCTTCACCGACGATATCGCTGGTCCAATGGTACTTCGATCCAATTTGATCCGAGGTCTGGGTAACTTCAACTTTCGTCTTTGGATCGGCGATCAACCATGGGGACCAAGCGGTCCAGCTATGAAAGTCCGAGACCAGTGAATAAACTTTTGAGACAGGGGCGTCGATCTGGATCGTTTTTTGAGTAGCCCAAGCTGGCATGGTACGACGGTAATCTTTCTATGAGTTTGGGTTGTTCAGGATGAGCCCACCACTGGCTGCAAGCAAGCTGAATCTTAGCGTACATTTTCTACATCTCATTGTACTACGAGGTACTTAGGGCCTCCATCCGTAGCGGTGTAGATTGCGAGAGTCAGAGTATCTTGCTGCCGAGCCTGACGAGCCCAGCACCACGACGATGGTTTCCTTTTCTTGATGTTTGCCAAGGGAAACCAAGCATGCTCCGGCAGCATCGGTGGTTCCGGTTTTGATCCCAAGATAGCCTTGGTGGTCGAGCAGTTGATTGGAGTTGTTCCATACCAGTCGTCGCGTGTAGCCCTCGGCGCCCCGCACTAACGCCTCATACCTTCGGGTTTGAACGATCTCCATCACAAGCGGGAATTTCATCAGTTCACGGGTCAGGACGACCAAGTCGACGCATGAGCTTTTATGTTCTGGATGCGTGATCCCATGAGGGTTGCGAAAACTGGACTTGGTCATTTCGAGTTCCGCAGCCCGTGTGTTCATGGTATCGATAAAATAAGCTAGTGGATCTTTGCCTTGTTCCATCGCACCTTTGCGAGTTCCGTACCATTCGGCCAGTGCAACGGCAGCATCGTTTCCAGATGGCAGCATCAGTCCGTAAAGAGCGTCTTTCAGAGAGATCGATTCGCCGGCTCGTACGGTAGTCGAAGAACCGATGGTTTGATCGGCTCTTTTGGAAAATACGATCTGCTGCTCAAGCAACTTTGGATCGTTTTGGATCTCTTGAGCAAGCAACAGCACCGTCATCATTTTGGTGGTGCTAGCGATATCCAGAGGTTGCTCGTGGAGGTGTCCTTCAAGGACCTTACCTGACTGAGCATCGGCGATCACCCACGCTTTGCAAGAGACACTGGGGATCCCTGAAGGGGAATCGGCAGGTTCGAGTGCTTTCAATGGAGCGAATTTTCCCGAGGGGTCTTGATCGAGTTTTATTTCCCCAATTTTTGCCCATACTTGCTCGTCGACTTGGCCGGACTCTCCCAGACCGTTTTCTTTGCGGAATCGAATGACCGCTTGCTCGGTCATCCCACCAAAATCGCCATCGACACTCAGATTGGCTGAGGGTTGAAGTTTCTCATTGAGGGCTCTCTGGAGAGCTTCTACCAAAGGACCATTGGCACCGATTTTGAGCGTTTGCGGTTGGATTTCGTTCAGGGGTATCGGGTGAAAGTAATCGTAAGCCGACTGAGCAATCCTCCCGCAGAGGATCTCGGCAGCGTTTGTATCTCCCCAGCTTTTGTCTTGGTTTTGGCTCGTTAAGCAGACCATCGCGATCCAACCGCTGGGAGTTTGAAACAATCCTGCATCGGTTCGAGATTCATTGACTGCTCCTGTTTTGTGATAGCCTTTGACCTCTTTGGGGAGGAACCGCAGAAGCTTGGTTTTGTCATCGCAACTGAGCAGATGCGACATCATACGCTCGGAGGCTTGCTCGGAGACCAGCTTCTTGGTGTGGAGCATCTCTAAGAGTTTGAGCATGTCAGCGGCGGACGTGCTACCTAAGCCGTACTTTTGGCTCCGATCGACCGCGATCGACGTGTCGCGTCGGAAAACTTTTGAATGGATCTGCGTTTCGGGGATTCCCAAATCCGCCATGGTTTTTGCAACACTGGCCAAACCCACTCGGTCGACCAACAGATTCGTTGCGGTGTTGTCCGAATAGGTGATCATCAAATGAGCGATGGTTTCCAGCGGCAAAGTTGAGCCGCTTTGAAAGTGATCGGTTAGAATCCCCGACCCGGGAACTTTGTCTTCCTCTTGGAGTGTGACCATCGAGTCGGCCGAGATCGTGCCGGTTTGCAATTGGCGATAGTATTCGATCATCACGGGAAATTTGATCAAACTGGCAGTCGGTACAACTTCGTTTTCTCGATGGAGAAATGTTTCACCGGTCCCTAGGTGTTTGATTGCAACGCAAACGGTACCTTGATGTTTCTCGATCAGCGGCAAGATACGATCCGATAGGTTCTGTGCCCAGAGTTTGGGGGCTGACAGGACCAAGGCTGCGGACAGACCACATGCAAGAAGCGCGAAGGGAATAGGTCTCCATGGTTGGTTTCTCATGGTGAGCGATTTCTCTTGAAAAAGTAAGGGATACCGATCAGGATCAGCAGGATGCCAAAGACGCCTTCGACCGGCTGCTCGTAAAGGATGCTCAGGATGAACCAAAGATAGGCCAAGATGTAGAGGATCGGCGTCCAGGGATATCCAGGGGTTCTAAAGGGTCGGTGCAACGCGGGTTGTTTGCGGCGCAAGACGATCACCGCAGCGATGGCCGCTGTGTAGAAAAGGCTTGCGGCAAACACGATGCAGTCGGTTAGCAAATCAAAGATCGTTCGCTTTTGGAAGTAGCTGGTGTACTGGATCAGCAGCGCAGAGCCGATGACCATCAAGCAAGCGACTGCGGCTTGGAACAAAATCGCATTCATCGGCGTTTTGTATCGAGGATGCAAAGTTCCGAAAGAGCTGGGCAGTAAGCCGTCGCGGCCCATCGCGTATGTGACACGGGGGCTCGTAAGCAAATTGCTATTGATGGTTCCAAGCGTGCTGAGTACCAATCCAACCGACATCATCGATCCAGCCCAGTTCCCGATCGAGCGTGTGAGCAATAGCTCTGCCACATGCTCCCGATTTTCTTGAATCGCCATATCGGAGATCGGGATCACGAGATGGTAAGCAAGCGTAGCACCCATGTAGAGCAGCCCCAAGAGTCCGATGCCACCGAGCAACGCAAGTGGTAAGTTTCGTCCCGGATTTTTGACTTCCTCAGCGATCGGGACGACTCCTTCCCAGCCATTGAAAGCCCACATGACCGCTAGCAGTACGGCCGCAAACTGACTCGATAACGTCGGCTGCATCGGTGTTACCGTTTCGGACAACAGGTTCCACTGGATCGGAGACGTACCCCTTAGCGACAGGATCCATGGCAGCAAAGCGATGGTCAGGACCAAGCCGCACTTGATCATCGTGGTAAGGGCTTGAAGGCGTGCTCCCCACAGCACCCCGAGCACATTAAAGAATGCGACGGCGAAAATCAGTAGCATCGCAAGAGGTACGATCTGCCACGCAGCCGGAGTTTGTCCTAGGATTCGAAGCAGCGAGGAAACGCAGACCACTCCCAAAGCGGCGGTGGAAGCTGGCCGAGCGAATAGAAATTCCTGCCATCCAAACAAAAAGGCGGGCAGGGGACCATAAGCCTCTCTCAGATAAACATAGAGTCCGCCCGATCGTGGATGCATCGCCGAAAGCTCTGCCAAGCACAGCCCACCAAGAACGCAAAGCAATGTGCCAAAGACCCAGACAGAAAAGATCAAAGGGAATGAACCCGCATCGGCGGCAATGCGACCCGGCTTGACAAAGATCCCAGCACCGATGGTGTTGCCAATGACGATCGCGATCGCCATCCAAAGGCCCAGGACACGGGGCAAACTCGGCGAATTCTTGTTTTCCAACTCCTCGAGTGAATCGTTCACGGGATCTCCTAGTCGCCCTGGAATGACTGCATTGCTAGCGATATTACCAAGATTTGATACTAAAAGGACGCGGGGATCTAGGAATTTTCACTCAGGGTTAGCCTTAGGAATGTTGTAACCTCGGGCGATCCCCCGTATTCTTAGGAGCATTCCCAGTGGCGAGCTTGCGGGCGTACGCATGCATTACATCAAAATGAACCTGTTTTATTGATATACAAGGAACAAAAGATGAAGAGATTTTTTGGATTGGCACGCGCGGCGATGACGGCAGCGGTTCTTGGTGGTTGGATTGCGTTGGCTCCATCGAGCTTGATGGCAGACGACTTGTTGACGATCGGAAGCGACGCTCCTGCCTTGGACGTTGAACATTGGGTTCAGAACGGCGAAGGCAAATTTGGGAAGGTCACCAAATTCCAGAAGGATAAAGTTTACGTCGTCGAATTCTGGGCAACATGGTGCGGCCCGTGTGTGGCTAGCATGCCTCATATCGTCGAGACACAGGCCAAGTATGCCGACAAGGGTGTACAGATCATCAGCATCAGCGATGAGCCTAAAGAAACCGTCGATGAATTCCTCGATCGTAAAGTTCCACGGTCTGAAAAGGAAATGACCTTCCGTGACCTCACCAAGTCATACTGCTTGACCACAGATCCGGACGGTTCTTCGAACGAAAGCTACATGCAAGCGGCTGGTCAAAATGGAATCCCATGTGCGTTCATCGTAGGCAAGGACGGCAAGATCGAGTGGATCGGGCACCCGATGCAAATGGACGATGCGTTGGATTCGGTGGTTGCTGGGAAATGGGACCGAAAGGCATTTGCCGAAGAGTTCAAAGAGCAGCAAGAAATGGGCGCCTTGCAGATGAAGGTGCAGCGCGAAGTTGGCGGACTCTTGCGAGACCGCGACTTTAAGGGTGCTTTGGCCAAGTTCGATGAGTTGACATCGAAAATCAAGAGCCCAGAAGCCAAGATCCAGTTTACGATGATGAAGCTGAACCTGCATAAGATTGCAAACAGCGAGCAATCGGAAGTGGCAAAAACACTCAAGGACGCTCTGGCGCTTGCAAGCTCCAATCCGATGATGTCCAATCAAGTCGCTTGGACGATTTGGGAGATGACAGAACAAGGTCAAATCAAGTCGGATAAAGAGCTCCTTGGTGAAGCCCTCAAGGTGGCTCAATCGGCAGCAGGCAAGCAAGAAGGACAGACCAAGGCTGCGACGCTCGACACCGTGGCTCACCTTCAATACGGTCTTGGAAATCTTGCAGAAGCGATCAAAACGCAAAAGGCTGCCGTTGCGATCGATGGCAGCAATGCTGACATCAAGGGTTTCTTGGAAGAGCTTGAAGAAGAAGCCAAGAACAAGAAGTAGTCCACGCAGCGAAACTTCAATCGATCAAAAAGAACCGCAAGGCGTCTAAACGCATTGCGGTTTTTTTATGCACCGAGTCTGACAGAGATACTGCTGCAGAACCAAAAATTCCGAAAATGTCTGATAGATTCGCAAGCATACCGACGACTGATGATCGACGTTAGCAAACGACAGCGATCCTGACGGCTTGATCGCCGATGTTACAATTGAAATTTTAACTTCAATCGATAACCGACTAGGTCAACTCAAAATCGAATGGATGACATTGCCCTCGACATTGGTAAGTCGTCGCTGAATGCCGTTATGTTCATAAGTCAGCCGCTCATGGTCCAAACCCAGTAAATGCAGGATGGTTGCGTTGAAGTCGTACAGTGGGTGCACGTCTTGAATCGCCTTAACCCCCAACTCATCGGTCTGACCGTGACTGACGCCCCCTTGAATCCCCGCCCCGGTCATCCAACAAGTAAACCCATCAGGATTGTGATCTCGACCCTTGGCTCCCTTTTGAAAGAATGGCATCCTGCCAAACTCGGTGCACCATACCACAAGGGTTTCTTCGAGTAAGCCTCTGGCTTTCAAATCACGAATCAGTGCCGCTACGGGCTGATCCATGATCGATGCATGGATGTCATATTGGTTCTTTAAATCGTTGTGGCCGTCCCAGTTCAGTTTGCCAGCGCTGGCATAAGCTCCATTGAAAAGCTGAACGAACCGAACCCCACTCTCGACCAATCGCCTCGCTAAAATGCAGTTTTTCGCAAACGCTGCTTTGTCCTTATTGACCAAATCGTCGGCACCGTAAGCCTTAAGCACATGCTCAGGCTCTCGGTCGATGTCGGTGATTTGAGGAACACTTAGCTGCATCTTGGCCGCAAGTTCGTAACTTGCAATTCTCGCTGCCAGTAGGGTATCGCCTGAGTGCGCTTGCAAATGACGCTTCTGCATCTGCTCTAGCAATCGCTTGGTCGCCGCGTCAGCCGACTCGCTCACACCTGACGCTTTTAAATGCCGGATCGGGTCGCTGGCCGACAGAGTGGTCCCCTGAAAAGCAGCCGGCAGAAATCCTGGCCCCCAGTTGTTGGATCCATTCTGAGGAACCCCTCGAGGATCGGGGATAGCCACGTAAGCGGGTAAGTTATCGCATTGGCTGCCAAGGGCATAAGTCACCCAAGCTCCTAGGCTGGGGAATCCATCGAGGTTGAATCCAGTCGACAGGAAATTCTCTGCTGGACCATGGGTGTTCGATTTGCTGGTCAGTGAATGCACGAAAGCGATCTGGTCGCTCAGTTGGGCAAGGTGGGGAATCAAATCGCTGACCCACTTACCTGTCTGTCCTCGCTGTTGAAACCTGTATTGCGGTTTAGCCAGATTCCCGGCAGGACCTTGGAATGTCACCGAAGGCCCACCAGGTAAAGGGCGATCATCCCACTCGATCAACTTGGGTTTGTAGTCCCAAGTTTCTAATTGGCTAACCGCTCCAGCACAAAAGACCACAATCACATTCTTTGCCTTGGCTTGAAAATGTGGTGCCCTGGGCGCATAAGGCTTCGCAGGGTCGATGGCAACACTGCCATTGTAAATCGGGGTGTTTGCGAGCAATCGCTCTCGGTCCAGCAAACTTGTCAGTGCGATCGCCCCCAAGGCATTCGACGCACTGTTGAGAAAACTTCTGCGATCCAATAACGGGTGCACGTTTGGCCTGCCGAAAAACTAGGGGAAAAAAAGGAATTCATTGCAATTAAGCAATGCTCGACACAGGACTTCCAGGCCCATTTCACTGACGATCGGTAGCGATTCCTCGATCTCTTGGACCGTTGGCATGCGTATCAGACAGCGTTGGTATGCAGCTTCGATGCATGCTTTGGGGTCGGACCCTACTTGGTTGCGAACCGACTGAGCTAGTGCTGCGGATTGATCGATGGTGAAACGACTGTTGAACAAATTCAGAGCTTGGATTGGAGTGGTTGAGGTACGTCGCAGCCCGGTGCTTTGTCCTGCGTCAGGGCAATCAAAAGCACCGAATACCGCTTCGCGCTCACGACGTACCTTATGTGCGTAGATCATTCGCTTGAGCCCATCCCCGCGAAATTCTTCGATGGGTGTAAAGCCACTGAGTCCGCCGCGCTGCTGAAAAAGATCGTAACCGCGTCCGTACATTTTTGGGTTGAGTTGCCCACACACCTTGAGAATCGTGTCGCGAATCGACTCAGCCTCCAGACGTCTTCGAGGATATCTCCACAAGAGTCTCGCATCGGCATCGATCTGAAGTCCCATTGGGTTCGGTTGGCTGGATTGTCGATAAGTCCTTGAAAGGACGATCTTGCGATGAAGTGACTTGAGCGACCAGTTGTTTCGAATCAGATCGGCCGCGAGCCAATCGAGTAACTCAGGATGGCTGGGACCAAGCCCATTGATTCCAAAGTCGTTCGGGGTTTCGACCAACCCCACGCCGAAGTGCCCTTGCCAAACGCGATTCGCGATCACTCGCCATGTCAGAGGATTCGAGTCTGACGCGATCCAGTCGGCCAGAGCCAAACGCCGTTGAGATTCCGTTGCCGAGGGATCCAGTGCCAAGTCTCCGAAGAATCTGGGAATCCTCGGTGCAACGGTTTGTTTTGGTTGCTCTGGATCACCTCGAAGCAAAAGGTTAATGGTATCGGGGGTGCGAAATCGACCCGCGAAAGCTTTTTGATTCTCTTCAACGGCCGACCGCTCCTCATGAAGTTGCTTCTGCTTGTGCACCAACTGCTCGATGGCTTGAGATTCCTGGGTGCTTAATCCCATCGTAGCGATGTTCGAAGAGCTAGAAGGTTTGGGTTCCGCCGGATCTTTCGGATAAGCAACTCGGTCCGATTCATCGGCCACAAGCATCCAATGGCCTTGGGAATCCAGGACTTCGATTTTGTACTTGATAGCTAATCGGTCTTGGAATTGGCCTTCGCGGTCCCTGCCCCAAACAAATCGATCGATTGTTTGCTCGTTTGGGAACTCAAAGGTCAAACTACCTTGGCCAATCGCGTTGGACATCCAACTGCTGCTGTTCCCATATTTACCATCGTTAACCAACCGCAATTCGTGGCGATCGATACTGACTGAATCGCCGCTGGATACCACACGAGTTCCATGGGATGCTAAAGCAACATTTTCGCCAGACACGTTGAAAACTTCGAACTCATCGATACAGGGTTCCAGATGGTTGGTATCGAGAATCGTGAATCGGACACTTTTGGTCTTGGCAGGGTCGATTCGATCGGAATTTGAGCGTGGTTGCACGATCGAGCGTTTAGGCAAAACCACAGCCACATCCTGCATGTTCTGGCGATCTAGTCCAATTTGGATCCGATAGGCCGTTGGGGTGCGGTCGTCGAATTGCCCGAGTCGATCGCGTCCCCAAACGATTTTCGAAATCAATTCCTCGTTGGCTAGTTCGATTAGAATCCAGCCCCGACCGGCTTGGTCGCTCATCCAACTCGAAGCGTTCCCCAGTCTTCCATCGTGGATATGCTCAAGCTTATGGATCGCTGATTCTCGGCTACCCGAGGCACTGGCGCGGGCTCCGTGTTGGTCCAACGCCACATTTTTTGCGTTCTCTCCGGATGTCCAAACTTCGAATTCATCGATGCATGGTTCGATCAGCCCTAGCGTAGGATGCAAGTTCGCATTCCAAATCTCCATCTTGATATAGCGTGCGGCTCTACTGTCAAATTCCAAGACGTTTTCTTTGGAGTTGGCGATAACCGAAGGGGCCGCGTCAGGCCGTGCAAATGGTTCAAATTTCAAAAGCGATTGATCGATCTGGCGCAGTTGCTCATCGATCGATCCCAGACGTTGCCGCTGTTGGAGCGACCAAGGAGTATCCACGATTCGGTCTTCGTATTCGACTCCAGCAACGAAGCCTTGCATGGCATAGTAATCCTCCTGCGTGATCGGATCGAACTTGTGATCGTGACAGCGCGCACAGCCGATGCTCAAACCCAGGAACGCTTGGCCGATGTTGACAACAATCTCGTCGATCGCATCTTGACGAGCTAAGCGTTTGCTCGGTTCATCAGCTCCGATTTGCCCTGGAAGGAGTACCGATGCGGTGATCAAAAAACCAGTGGCTGTGTCATGGCCCATTTGATCCCCAACGATCTGCTGTCGGATGAACTCATCGAAAGGAGTGTCGGCATTGAGCGCTCCGATCACATAGTCTCGGTAGTGCCAAGCATGAGGACGTGGCGTATTGACTTCAAAACCATGCGTGTCGGCATAGCGAACTACATCGAGCCAATGCTGCGCCCAGCGCTCTGCGTAATGGTGAGAGGCAAGTAGTTGGTCGACAACGGTTTCGTAAGCGTTGGGTTGAGCTTGGTGTTCAGCGAACCAATCGACAAGATCCTGATCGGGAGTCAGCCCATGCAAGTCCAACGACACCCTGCGCAGCCAATCGATGGGAGATGCCTCAGGAGAAAAATTCAATCCATGCAATCGGAGCTTGTCTTCGACGAAGTCATCGATCGATGCATGACGGTGGTTTTTAGCAAGCGGTACGAAACTCCAATGGTCTTTTGGATCCACCAAGACCGTTTCATCGATACCCTCGGGCCAAGATGCTCCTTGAGCGATCCATGTTTTGAGAATTTCGATTTGCTGAGTGCTCAGCGGATGGTTTCCAGGTCCCGGCGGAGGCATCCGCTGATCGGGATCTGGGTTGGCAACCCACTCTAGCAGTGGGCTTGATCCAGGACGCGATGCATCGAGCAATGGACCATAATGATCTCCACCCCCGAGGGCTTTGGACTTCACGTCCAAACGCAAACCCGATTTCTGTTTTACCGGACCGTGGCAAGGGTAGCAGTGCGACTCAAAGATCGGGCGAACATCACGGACAAAATCGACGACATCCGATCGGATCCCTGAAACCAAGGGGTCTTGTGAATTCCCATTGCTTTGTCCCCAACTGCAAACACTCATGCAACCAAAGATTGCCAGTGCCGTTATCAGATCGATCGGTTTTCGAGCCAACATCAGGTGCTTGCTTGTTTTTCTCAGAAGGGACTCGATGGAGAATGAGAATACCTGGGAAACCCGACCCTATTATAACTTAGGCTGAAGTTTGTGGTTCCAGCAGTAGCAGTTGTAGCGTTTCTTTGGGGAATGGAAGAATAGGAGGCTCAGGCCAGGGTAATAATCGGTTAAAATTGGGTTGGTAGGCAAGATGGATGCCTAAAATGCAAAGTAGGGGCGTCCTCAGTAGGGGCGTCGTCGAACGCTTTCGATCGATTGTTTCGACCAATGGGCAATAAATTCACGCACCGGAGAGAAGCGAGAGTGCAACGGGAAGGACGCAGTCTGAGTCGTGTTTGGCGCAGGGGAAGTCGGCCCATGCAGGCCTTTGCGTTGAGTCCTTTCGCGATGCTTGAACTCCCAGCAAGGTGGCTTGTTGGGGTTTGGGTGATGCTGATGATCTCAGGGATGTCGCTAGATTGGGTGCGTCATGCGATGGGACAAGACCCACCGACGGTCCCCCCGGGTGGGATGATGCCACCTGAGAATGTGCCCAGAGTGGTAGGACCAGGGGTGCTTCCTGATTTAATGTATATGCGGAATCAAAAGGGGGAAGAGATCCTGGTACCCCGTGCAAGGTATGAGGATTTTGAGAGGATCTTGATGGAGACCGAGCTAGGGAGCGAAGGCCTAGCAGCGACACCTAGTTTGAATCAGTTGGACCTTTCGATCGAACCCAAGTCGGATTACGCGGACATCCAGGTTCGAGGATGGATTTCGTTGAAGCGGCCCAATCGAACCACTTGGACCGTCCCAATCGCGCTAGGGCAACTCCAGTGGATGCCCAGCGATCCTGCGAGCGGACCGAAGGCTCGGGACCCCCAGGAGGAGGCGACTGCAGACGGGATCGAGAGCATAGCAACCTCCCTTCAGGCCAATGGATACCTTTGGCGTTTGGGACCCGGCAAATCGCTACAGCGGCGTTTGGACCTCGATGCGGTTTGCAGGGTGAACTCGTCGGCCTCTAGCAGCACGCTTCGATTGGACCTACCACCAGCAGCAACGGTGGTCAAATTGAAGTTGCCTAAAGGGAATTGGGAGTTGAATGCGACCGGCGGAGGCAACGAGGTCATCGAACCGTTTCAAGAACAGGGCGAATACTCTGTGGCGATTGTTCGGACTTCATCGAGTTCGATCAATTTGACTTGGAGTCTGAAGGAGACTCGAGAACCCAGCGCTGCGATAGAGGTTTTTAGCCAAACGAAATTCTCGCCCTCTGGGGACGTGAACCGATGGCGAGCCGATTCTGCACTTGCAATTCGAGGCCCGATTAAACTGGGCGGCAAGCGTATCCGATGGACTCTGCCGGCCCAAGGTGTACTGCGAGAAGCCAACTCGAACATAATCCGCTTTCCAAATTATCGACTGGTTCGTGCAAAGCCAGGCGATCAGCCACCTTTGAGCGCTGTGCCAAGCATCGCTCCGTTGGCACCAGACCCGATCTCGCTGACTGGGCAACCGTCGATCGAAGCATGGTGGATTGAAATTGATGAAGCGTACTCGCGTAGTGAATTGGACCTAAATCTCGAGTGGGATCTTTCGAGAGCTTCGAGCGAATCGCAGGTTGCCTTTGAATCGCCTCGACTCGATGGAATCGAGAGGCACAGTGGGACCATTGAGTTTGCGATCCCCAGAACCAATTCAATCGATTGGTTTCCTTCAGGCCAGGTGAAGTTGACGAGGCAATCTCAAGCATCCGATGGCAGTGAATCGATCGTATATTCGTTTCAATTTGAGGGTCAAAATGCTGGGGTTGCCACCAAGTGGACTTCGATCGTAGATCGACCTCGGATCGTATCTGAGCAACGGGTTGAGGTTCGTGAAAACCAATTGCTCTTACGAGGTGGAATGGAGTTTGGAAGCGATCCGATTCAATTGCCTCTTTTGCAATTGGAGGTCGAAGGCTGGAAACCTGAGCGAATTGTCCTGTACCCCTCGGAAATAGATATCCCGCTTGATTCGATCGTTTATCCAGCGGGCAACGCCACGGAGAATCCACTACAGGCTTGGTCAATACCTATCGGCGCGAATTTGTGGATACGAAGCACTTCTGCGATCCGACCCGGCAGCACCGAACCTAGCAGGACCGAAAGGAATACAGACCTTTTTCCCGGCATCAATACTTATGGCAACAACCCAATCAGCAATCCACTTGAAATTCTCGCCAAATCGACCGATAAAAAAGAGGCTAATACGACAAGGCGAATTGAGTATTTTTTCAGTCGCACCCTAGAGGCAAGTGACGCCCAAGTCGCTTACTCGCTGCCTCGATTGTCTTGGCTTTCTCAAGAGGCCCAGCAGCGGGTCACCCGCAACGTTCCTGGCATACTACTGGTCATGAGCTGGCCCTATCGCCTAGCGAGCGATACTGCGTCGAGTTCCGGCTTGATGGAAACTTCGCTAGACCGAGTGATCCAGAAGCAATTCCTTGATGGAAATTCTTCGATCACCAATCCATTCATCATGCAGTTTCAGATTACCGATAGCAATGTGCCAATAAAATGGGCCGGAAAACGAATTCGAAAAGGTTCCTTCGTATCCGCTATCCTCTCGACAAGTGCTTATCTAGAGAAAGACTCCGTTGAATGGAATGCACGATGGGAATGCAAGTGCATTGGAAGTCGGCCAACGGAATTGATGCTGGGAATACCTTCAGGTTTGACTGAAGATTCCAAGCAGCAATCCGTTCGCGATTTAGAGTTGAAAATCGACGGGCGGGCCGTCGAAGCCAATTGGGCGGCGATGGATCCTCAATCCTCTTCAAAGTATCGATGGGCTAAGATATCGGTCCCAGAGGTTCCAGTCGATGGATCTCATCGATTGGACTTCATGCTGGAATCCAAGTTCACTACCCAGGCACCAAACCAAGCTGGTTCGGAGCAATCACTGGCGTTCGACGTCGGATTGCCCCAACTGAAACCTACTGGGCAATTTGAACAGATTCTTCTGGAAGAAATCGAGTTCCGCACCCTTGATTCCCCGGAATTCACACTAGTCAGATCCGACGAAACAAAAGCCCAAGAGACTCTCATCGATCCCGACCAGCAGCAAGTTACCTTAGTCGCCACGAAGCGATTACCTACGCTTCAAACTCCTGTGAGGCTCTATGGCCAATGGATCCAGACGATCGTTAACGCAATCGAACAACGGGATCGATACGTTGCTCGATTTCAGACCGACCATCGCACAATCCAGATCAAAGTAGAACATGACCGGATTCGTGATTCGGAGTGGGTTTTAGATGGGCAACGAGCTGCGGTACGCGAAGATACTCAGCACGAGGGTGAGGCTATCATCACGATCCCAGAAAGCGAACAAAACGCTGGCGATTCCTATCATGTTCTGGAAGTTTATACTTCTAAGTCCGCGGTTGGTGGTTGGTTGCGCCATGTGCAACCGATCGGTCCGCGACTTGAGTCCAGTGCCGCAAGCACTCCTTTGGTTTGGCAAATCATTGTGCCTCGCACAGAGCACTTGGTCTTCACATCCAGGAATGCGTTACCGATGTACCAATGGCGCTGGAGCGACTTGGTCCTCCGACGCGTAGGAGATCTGCAGCAAGAGCAGATCGAAGAAAGGTTTGGAGCTACCAAGCAACCGATGCTGGCCAAACAAGTCAATCAATACGACCTTACTAGCATCGGAGCAAACCAGCCATTGGAAGCAACCTTTATACCTGCTGCCATGATATGGCTTCCTGTTTCATCGATTGTCCTGCTGTTGGCAGGCGTGCTTCGAGGGAATCGTTGGATTAGATGGCCATGGTTTTGGGCTGTCTTTTTTGCGTCTTACTTTGTCTTCTCCCAAGTAGCATGGGATATCTCCTTGTTGGTCCTACAAGCGGCCTGCGTGAGCGTTGCTTTGGCGTTGCTCTATGGAATCGCAAGTTGGTTGATGGATCGAAAAGCTCGGCGGCGAAGTATCTTTGTTAGTCGTCAATACAAACCATCGACTCCAGTAGGTAAATTGGAGCCGATCTCCAATGCGAATCGAAAGGCAGCGCAAGAAGTAGCCGCATTGAAATCTACGGTGACCGTTCAGACCAGGGAGCCTCAATGATGGGGCGACTTGGGTTTTCACCCGTAGCCAGAAGGCTATTGGTTGCAGTCTGTATTGCGGTCGGGTTATTGCCGTGTTTGTCAGTTGCTCAGACAGACCAAACCCCACAGAAGCCATTGAATTCCAAGGCCACAGAACAACCATTGATCGATCGTCCGTTTCGGCGCATTTTCGTTCCCCAGAACGAACTTCCAGAAATCCCTATGGACAATTTGCGGCCCATGGAGATCGATAAACTACCCTCAGCGCTAGAACGTCTCGTCCGCCGAAATAATGCATCGATCGATCCCTTGGCGGAAACTGCCCAAGGATTAAAGTCGATGCATGCGGTCGCTCAATTGATCGGGGCGGATTTACTTTCGGAGCGAACTCGATTGACATGGCCCGAAGAACCCAGTGCCCCCGGTTTGCTCGGTTCCTCCATGTCTCAACGCGAACGACTGAGCCCTTGGAATCTCGCTATCGAAAGCTCTTTTGACGAGTTGAATTCCTCAGCAATCGGTCAAGGCGTTCGTCAAGCCTCGCCGCTCCGACCCGATACCGACCCTAGCACCTTGGAGTCGAATAGCAATCAAGCTCCTAGCTGGGTTTTTGATCCTCTTGGTCAGCCCAGCCTACAGCGACTCACCAACGAGTACTGGATTCGTTGGTCGCTAAAATCGATTGCAGACAGCACCCCCAATCGATTGAATTTCGAAGCAGCGGTCCCAAAAACAGTCGATGGATGTTTCGTGGTTTTACTTCCCAAGTCTGCAAGGATCACCGCATCAAACGTGGTAGCCAGAAGATTAATAAGTTGGGAACATGCTGCCAGTCGACTCGGTAATTGGCCCGATCAGAACCCGATGCTCGGTGCAAAAGGGGCGGCGGCACTGGATCTGGATTATTGGGTGTTGGAGATCGGCGGTCACGATAAACTCGTTTTTACCATAGAACTCGGTGCAAACTCTTCCCGAGAAGTCGCGATTGAAAAGCCCCAGGATTGGGGAATAGATCGCTTATTCTCAAGACACACGCTTCAGTACTCAAGCCTCCCGAATCAGATTCGTATCCTCGGTGAGTGGGAGTGGAGCGAAGTCGGGGATGCTGTCGAACCGATCCAACTCGAATTGACCCCGGGTATGAAACTTAGGTCGGTCGTGATCAACGATCGTGAGCCAAGTATCGAGTTCCAGAGCAACAAGATCAAAATTCTAGCTCCTGTGCCTACCGTTGCTGTCCGCGGAGACTCAGCAAATCGCACAAAAATGAGCGCTGAGTTTCTCTTTCCCAAAGACCAACTCTTCGAGGATACCCATGGAAATATCAGTTTGCCGACCATTAAAACCACCAACGGGGTGGTGCTATTTGGAAGCACGATCCTTCAAGACCAAATCGACTCGCGTTTTGTTAAAGTCTCCTGTGATAGCGGGCGACTTGAGTCCGTGCGAAAAACAGCCGATGGTTTGCATCGACTTGAGTACTACTGGAATCGAAGCGTTCCGGAGATTCGATGTTCCCTGATCGGCGATGCAGGGCCAGGCCAAGTTGAGACGATGGTCCGTATCGCAGTAGAGTCCGATCGCTGCGTTGCCAACATCAGGGTTCGATTACTGGAACTTGTTGGCCAGGGGATCCAGCAGATCTCACTGCCTGTAGGATGGAGTCTCGAACCCAACTCGATACTCGTAAAGCCCCAAGTGATCGCAGGTGTCGTTGGAGTCGACGAAGTTGAATCCGTGCTCCGCATCGATGCCAATCAACTGACCAATTCAGAGTCGACTTTAGACTTTCAGCTCTACCGCGACTTGGAAAGCGGTACGGAATTTCAGCTCGACCAAATGCCCTGGATCCACATGGTGGATCGGACGCTCCGGGAATGTGTCTATGTCGAGCCCAATGCAAACAATCGGCTGAGATTGAAAGATAAGCTGCGTCCTTGGTTATTGTCCGAAGAAGATTTGACACCCTGGCAACGCGAGTCTCTACCGAGGATCGGTCGAGCCCTCCTCCTGGGAACAAAGAATCAACACTTGCCTCCTTTGATCGCTTCTTCACTCGAAGAGAGTCTCGTCGTGCCGGTCCAGACCCGAATACGACGCCTGAATTCACTCTGGAAAGTCGAACATCGGTTTCGTTTGTCAGAGCAATGGAGCACCATGGCTCAAATGCATGTGCACTTGCCCGCTGACTGCCAGTGGTTTTATGAATCTCCACAGCGTTTTCCTCTGCCGGCCCGATTCGATGATGAAAACAAGCAATGGGTGCTTGAGCCCGAGAATCTCTGGCTCGACAAAGACTCCGGCAAACTCGCGTCCGTCGTAGCAATCCAAACGATCCAGTCCGCTCCTCCTACACTCGAACTGCAAGCTCCAAGGGTTACTGAAGCCAAGCGGCACCTCCATCAATTGATTGTGTCTGATGAACTACTGCTGGAGGATGCTCCACTGAGGGCAGTGCAAGTCTCTCAAGACCAAACGGGAACCTTCTACGAATGGACACAGGACTTTACCGGGATTTGGAAAATACTTGACACCAAAGCAACTGAGTCCAAGACCCCCTACTTTTTCCATTCAAACTTAGATCTGTTTGTCGACGGATATGGAGATCAAATCGCACAGATACAGACCGATGTGGTCCTTCGGGGTTTCCATGGCAAAGAACTGACATTGATCTGCCCTACGGGGTGGACAGCAACCGATTGCACCCTAATCCACAATCCCTCGAACGGAACTTCGCAGGCGCAAACCCTGTCGCTCATCGGCGATTCATCCAATGCGAAGATTGTCCTGGCCCCTACGTTGCTAGATGGGGCAATGTCGCTTCGCATTCGCCTAGCCGGTCCCAAAGTGATTCAGGATAGCTCCCTACCGTTGGTGCATAAGTTATTCCCCTGGATAAATGCCAATCGCTTGGAAGTCCAAGTACCATCGTTCAAGTTCAGCGAAGGGCAAATGCACCTAGAGAATACTGGGGTTTGGATCCCCAAAGAAGTCCAAGTGCAAGGTCCATCGAATCAGCAAGGCCCATGGTGGCCAGTCTGGCAATGGTCCCGGCAGGCTTGGGAATATCTGTGGCTAGGAAGCTTCCAGAACCAAACCGAATCAGCGGGGTGGATAAAATCCCAAAACCTACATGGAGTTTCACTCTTGGACCAATGGAAACGCGTGGAAGTGGATCCACAAAACCTCGATGGCAAGATAGTCCACTTGGAGAAGTCGGGTTTTGCCAGAGGGGTTGGTTGGATAGCAGTGTTCTGGGCGATGATTTCCGCTGGGCTTTTTCGACGTTGGCCAAGCCTTTTGGTCTTTTTGTGCATTGCAAGTTGCCTTGGGTCCTTTTGGCTCGAGGCTCCTTGGTCGATACTCAGCCAGCAAGTTTTTGTTGGACTGTCGGCCGGCGGTTTGATCGGGCGACTGGTCTCTATCCTGAGCCCATCAGCATCGAATTACTTTTCTAATAGCCAAACGGATCGCTCTAGCACATGGTGTACGCTGGAAGATCCCGATCCATTGGATCCCGCTGAAAAACTGCCAAACCTATTAGGAAGTATCCCTAAGGTTCTCTTGATTCCTTGGTTAATGGTTCCCGTCGGATTAGCTGCCGCATCCTTTGGAAGTTTTGCTATTGGTTACACGCAAGACCCAGCCGATGGCTCAGCAAGGGTTTTCGATATCCTGATTCCCATCAGTGAGGCAGGAGAGCCCGCAGGCTCAACGATTTATGTACCAGAAGAGTTGGTCAAATGGATCGAGCAAGACGATCGAGACCGACGACAACGCGAATCGGCGGCCATGGCAGGTTCGAGCAAGCATGTTCTTCGGCTCGACAGTCGCACTTTTGGCTTTGGCAACGCCGACCAACCGATGACAAGCGTTTATGAAATGTGGATCGGCGAAGCGGCGGTTGGCCGGCCTGTGCGATTTCCGTTTACTTCCGATACTCAGAAATTAAATCGCTTTAGCGTCGATGGAGTGGAGGTCTTATCTGGGCGATTCAGCCGTACCGACAACGAATTGGTATGGTATCCGGAGCGTTCGGGCAGAAGAACAGTTCAAATCGATTCCCAAGTCCGCTTGAGCATCCTGGACTCACCGCCTTTGGAAGTTTCTTTGGACAGCGCATCTGGCAGCAATCTAGCTTTATCGAGCGGTTTGGCTTTTGGAGAAAAAAACGCCGGAAAAGTCTGGGCAATCTCCAGCGAGATTCTGCCGGTTGGCAACGCAGTATTTGAGTTGGAGACCGATGGAGCATGGTCGATATCGATCTTGGCATGCGGAAGATTGACCAATCCATCGGTTGGTCGCATCTGGGTGCAACTTGGAAACAAATCGAGGATCGAAGGCTACTTCCAACCCCCTTCCTCTGGCAACAGAACCTCCGCTTCAATCATGCCCAATGATCCATCGCAAACAAACGGTGAATTTCCAACGATGAACACAGAGCTGCTCCTTGATCAGGAGCAATTAATGGCAAGAACGGTTATCGAATTCCCTTCGAGCATGATCATCTCCGACGAGGTTGAAATCGAATCAGACTCGCAATGGTTACCGATAGGATCTTCTTGGGGAGACGCAAAATTCGTAGAAGTTAGGACTGGGAGCACGTTGGACCGCAAGCGCTATGTGGTTCGATGGAATCGGATCGAGGAAGCTAGGAACAAGGCAGGAGACTCCAGTTCTACTGGCCCACAGAAACGGTCGATCGTGACCACATGGGTTCCGACCGGAGATCCCGCGATCCGCAATATCTTGTTTGCCGAATGTCGCGATCGACGGGTTCGTCAGGGGATTCTTCGGTATGCTCGAAGTCCCGGGTCCGTCTGGACGCTCGATGGCATTAGTAGTTGGATACCTGCGATCACTTCCAAGGAGCGACTCGATTGGCCTGAGCTAAAAGATCCACCGCTTTCGACGAATCTTCGCATCCCGATCAGTAGCGGTTTTGGTGTCTTGCGACGACAAGATCTGCTAGCTACAGAGCAACTCTGGGCTTCGAACCGACTGCATCTGGAGTCCAATCGAATGCGACTGACCACGACCATCAAAGTAGGTGGTACTGCTGGAAAGAAACAACCTTTAATCTTAGAACTTCCAGCTGGCTATAAAATCAAAAAAGCCTTCACTGTCGCTGGATCGGTCGACTTCCTCACTTGGGAAGAAAACTCAATCACCAAGCTGCAGATTCTTTCGGATCGGCAAATCGAATCCAACTCTGAATTGGTAATCGAAGCTTTCAAAGAACTCGTCACGCAAAACGGGATCCCACTGGAGTTTCAGTGGCCAGAGCTTTCCACTACGATTGCTTGGACAACGCCTCCAACCTTCGCGGTTTCAGCTGTCGGAAGCTGGCTCCTTGAATTCCCTAACTCCGACTCAGCGACAAATCTTGTAAAGCGAGGTTTGGGTGAAAATCAGATTCTTCACCAGAAATCGGCTGGAACTGCTCAGGCACAGGTGATTCGAGCCGTAAAATCGGATTCGACGTGGACTGGGACTCTCGTTCTGAAAATCCCTAGTCAAACAAGTTCCAGGGAGCTGCAGTTGATCGGTATAAGAAGCCCTAGCCAGTCGCCTTTGGTATCAAACACTTGGTCTGGTCTTGAAATATCCATGCCCAAGGAAGCGATCGCATCGTGGTCCAGCAAAAACCCTATCACTGAGTTAAGCAGTTTGGGTTGGAACGAGCGAGTATTAGCGATCGATCCGATAGATTCAGCTTCCGATGTCTTGAATTTGGAAGGCAGGGAGTCACCGATTATTGACTTCAAAGTCAATTTGACCGCTGAATCAAATTGGAACGCAGATGCAAAATGGTATGAACAAATCATGATCAATGGCATCGCACCAGCCGAACTTGTTTTGGCAATCGAAGATTCCAATCATGCACAGTTATCTTCGAATGCCAAAACACCTTTGGGTCTTGAACTCAGCTCCGAAATTACCGAGGCGCTCGGTATCACCGCAGGAACTTGGCAAGTCATTTCGGTGCCGTTGCTTCAACCAACCATCGACCCTCCTATGGATAATACGCCGTATGAGTACATCGTGCAATTCGCGAAATATTCACGCACGATGAAAGATTCTCTTACCGTTGATTATTGGATTCAACGGCAATCGGAGACCGCCTCCCAAGGTTTCATTCAATGGACTTTCCCTCCGGGCTGGAATTGTGCGATGATTAAAGTCGACGGGGTCGTTTATCCTTTCAGGCAACTGGACGATCGATTGAGTCTGTTCTATCCACCGCTGGAGCCTTGTGCCCATGTTCAGATGCGATTCACATTGGATCCTCAAGCGACAGAGGATTTAACTGGCCTTGCAACCACACCTCCTGAAAGTGAGCTTCCATCCTGCGAGTCTGCTTGGGTTCTTGACCCCAAAAATATCAACGAGCATCAGTCAGCTCTTCGCCTTGACTACGCAGCTTGGAGCCGCACGCTGGAAATGCTTCGCATGCAGAGTTTGCCAAGCTCCAGTTCAACTTGGAGATACTCTGCTCAGAGATTCGCATCCTTGCTGAAAGAGTCCTCAAACTCCACACACTTCAGCGGAGGCTTTCTGACTTCAAAAGAGTACTCCCAGGGAATCGGGCTCCTTGCCTCCATGCCTTGGGCAGACTCCAAAGACTACGCTGCATGCATCGCGGGGGCCAGTGACCTAAGTTCGAATCGAGGCGATCCCGATTCGGCAGCTAACTTGATCCGGCAGCCTGATCCAGTTGGTACGACGCGAGACCAGAGGGCTGGTTTCAACGCGTTGGGAAAAACGCTAGCCATGTTATT
>JAGWZB010000315.1 GCA_018969045.1 Planctomycetota bacterium
GGCGGGCGCTATCTAACGATGGGCCGCCCGTGGTCCGAATAATGGGGTCCACTTCACCAAGAGAACCACCCATTTGTTCCAAAATAGCGATCTTTCCCGTCTGTCCAGAGAATCCAATTGAAACGTGACCCCCATTCTCTTGGTGTGGCGGTATCTCTAAGACAACTCTAGGCGGATCCTCTTTTTTCTCAGCCGCCTCGTAAACTCTAACTACTGGATTGCTGTATAAAGCGCCGACAGCAAACCGGTGACTGTAGCTAAGGCATCGTAGTGCTAGTTGTTGGCCGTGAGTATCGAGAGATTGGGCAACAGCAGTTGGAGCCTGCAACGGATCATTCTGCAGATTAGAACCGAAGAACTCGATTTGATCATAACCGTAGTCATTTCCCCAACCGGCGGGCGCTCTATCGGGAGGAACATGCGTAAGGACGGCGAACGATCGGTCTTGATCAAAGAGATTCGATTCGAGAATGTCTGCTTTTCGAATCGATTGCAGATTACGTGCACGGACGCGACTTAAATCATGGATCGATCGAATACTGAGAGGATTGTCGCATTCTATTAAACTGCCGCCCATACGCGACTTCATCCAAAATCTAGCGCTTGGCGAATCCGAAGTTGCTTGCCAAAAATTTGCAATCTCCGAGGGTATTACTAGTTGCGGAGAATTCTTACCGTCTCCTGGAAGATAGCATCCTATCCTTACGGCTTCGGTGCTGGTCTGGATGTCTACCCAGTAAGCTTTCCCGGAACTGGACAACTCTCCCGAAGGCGAGCGGTAGTTCCAGGTTGCAAAAAGTGCCGATGCACCGATGCATATCAGTACTAAGTAGAAAAGCTGACTTGGCCGTCTGTTGCAGTTGCACACAATCATGGGGACAGGGTTTATGGTGCTGGAAGGGAACTGGCCATTTTGGATGCCATGGGACGTGCGACTCCTGGCAATAAGACTAACGCATCCCTAAGTGCACATGCAACTATGGAAAGTGCCCACTATGGGAAGTATCGAAAGAATCCTCATGGGAGATGCTGACTGAGCCATAGATTTTCGATGAGGTCCAAGGTAGCAGGCACACTCCGCTGTGCCGTCCGCCAAGGAGTCGTTGGGTAACTGATTTAATTTTTAGAACGGCACAGCGGAGTGTGCCTAATACCTTGGGCATCCTGCGACAGGCCATTTACTCAGGATCCATATTACTGACTTGCGCGGGTGAGACGATCCATGATCGCCCGGCCCAGACCGCTGGAATCGACTTGTTGACAGAATATCGTCTGGAGTTTTAAAGAATCGCAGTGGCGAAAGAATTCGAAGAGACTGTTTGCATACTCGTCCATGGATCGACAGATCTTGATTTCCGCATGTGGATATCGTTTTTGTAGCCTGTTTTGAATCTCTGCTCTATCCGAGTCGTCGCGGCATCCGATGATCCCAACAGGAATCTCAGCAGGATCTGGCAAAACAGGATCGAGGGTGAGAAAATCTTTAAACAGCACGACTCGAGCCCGTGGTTGGTAGTGCCGATGCCTCGTTCCGGGTGATCGACGCTGTGCATCCGAAGTGGCTGTCGAAACATTTCCAATACACGCTTGTATCATCTCTTGGGTAATCGCCCCATGCCTCAAGATGATCGGCCACTTGCCGGTCGTATCGACCACGGTGCTCTCAAGTCCAATCCGTGTGGGTGGGCCACAAAGTACTCCATCGATCAATCCGTCGAGATCCTCCACGACCGCTTGCCAACTGGTCGCTGAGGGCCTACCGGAACGATTTGCGCTGGGTGCTACGATCGGGCGATCGGTAAGCCGAATCAGTTCTATTGCGATCGGATCTTCGGGCATTCGCACTGCGACGGTATCTAGCCCTGCTGTAACGCTCGCTGGAATGTCCGGACTCTTTTTTAAGACGACAGTCAATGGCCCGGGCCAATATCGCTCGATTAGGTTTTTCGCCAAAGGCGTTACGGCGTGGGCAATCGCATCGAGTTGCTCTAGCGCTGCGATGTGCACGATCAGTGGGTTGTCTGAGGGTCTCCCTTTGGCGACAAAGATCTTGTCGATTGCTTCTGGGTTCAGCGCGTCGGCACCCAGTCCATAAACGGTTTCGGTCGGGAAAGCGACCGTTCCGCCTTGCCTGAGGATCTCCGCTGCGATCTTGACGTGATCGATCCCGATTCGCTTGGTAGTTGGCATCGTTGCACCGTGGGAACCGCGATTGGGTCTGGAGGTTACCGACGACGATCCTTGGGGCGTTTGTCCTTGTACGAAGCTCCTTCGGGTCTAGGTCGTCGCGGGTAGTTTCCTTTTGGGTTTCCTTCGAAATTGGATCGCTGCGAAAAATCGGGATGATCGCTGAGTTTGGAGATTCTCAATTGCCTGCCTAGTACCCAAGCTCGTCCTATCACTTTGAAGACATCCCGTGACATGCCTGAAGGCAGATCGACGGTACTGTAATCGTGCTGGATCCGGATATGGCCGATCTGATTGGGTTCCAATCCGATTTCATTGACGATGGCCCCGACCAGATTCCCGGGTTTGACTCCGTGGACTCTTCCGACTTCGACGCGAAATGTTTCTCGGGGACCATGGTCGCCATCGGAAACCATGGAGGGTCGATCTCGCCTTGATTCCCTTCGTGAATCCCGTTCTCCGCGGTCGCTTCGGTCGAAACGATCGGATCTATCGAATCGGTCAGACCTTTCGGGGCGATCGTTTCTGGACCTGCGATTCAGAAGGCGTTCTGGGAGTTCATGGATGAAAAAGGGGCGGTCGCCGTGCATCATGACTGCAAGACCAGCGATGATTCGCATTGGGTCTAATTCCTTATCGGCCACTGTTTGGGAGACGAGCTTTTCCAAGGTGGCGAAGAGTTCTGGATTGGATTGTCCGGCGGACGCGGTGGCGAGTTTCTCTTTGAATTTTTCAACGCGAGCCGAATTGATGTCTTTGGCAGTGGGCAAGGACATCGGTTCGATGGAGTCCCCGGCGGCGCGATCGATCTCTCGGAGAAATCCTCTCTGTTTGGGGGATACAAAGACGATTGCGTGGCCTTTTCGCCCTGCACGGCCCGTGCGTCCGATTCGGTGCACGTAAGCTTCTGAGTCGCTGGGAAGATCGTAATTGATCACATGGGTGATTCGTTGGACGTCCAAACCTCGAGCGGCAACATCGGTGGCCACCAAGATATTGAATACACCTTCCTTGAGTTGTTCGACGGTCCTTTCACGTTGATTTTGTGCAATATCACCGTTGAGGGCAGCGGCGGCATAGCCGTGTTCTCGGAGGTAATCGGCGACTTCAACGGTAGCCATTTTGGTTTTCACGAAGATGATCATCCCGTCGAATTCCTCGGCTTCGATAATTCGCGTGAGGGCTTCGAGTTTCATGCTCGGTTCCACGACTAAGAATCGCTGCTGGATGTTGTCGGCGGTTTGCTGTTTGGAGGATATCCGCACTACCGTGGGAGACTTCAGGTGTTTGTTGGCGATTTGCCGAATGGGTTCGGGCATGGTCGCAGAGAACAGTGCGATCTGCTTGTCCGAGGGGCATTGGTCTAAGATCCACTGGACATCATCGACGAATCCCATACGAAGCATTTCGTCCGCTTCATCGAGCACCATTGTTTTCAGCGACTCGATCCTGAGTCTAGCTTCGCGCATGTGGTCCATGATTCGACCGGGAGTACCGACGACCACATGAGCCCCACGCTTAAGTGCATTGATTTGGTTGACATACGGGGCACCTCCATAAATCGGTGCCACCCGTAGTCCTCGCAGATGCTGACCATACTTCAGGAACGACTCGGAGACTTGGTTTGCCAATTCGCGAGTGGGAGTTAGGACGAGAACTTGGGTCTCTGGAATTTCCACATCGATATTGGCAAGTAGTGGAAGGGCGAACGCTGCTGTTTTTCCGGTACCTGTTTGGGCTTGGCCGAGCACATCGCGTCCTTGAAGCATCGCAGGGATCGTAGCGGCTTGGATGTCCGTTGGAGTTCTGTAACCTGAGGCTTCCAACGCCGAGCAAATATCATCTGGTAGCAGGAGGCTTCGGAACGTCAGTCCGTCTTGCTCCTGACTCGATTCGCTGGTTTCCATTGCAGTGATTGCAGGGCTGGATTCTGTTGCGCTGTCGGCCTCAGGGCTGATTGCGTCCGCAGTATGTTCCTTTTCAAGATTGATGGAAGGCTGAGTATGGGATGCTGCGGTTGGCTCGATTGGAGCAGTTTCGATTGGAGCAGCGTCGCGCGGTGGTTTTGTTTTTTTGACTTTGTCTTTTTTGGGTTTGCTCTCTTGAGAGACCACATACGGCAGATCGGCCAAGATGGCTGCTGCCAAAGCGTGCTCTTGGGAGATGATTTCGGGACCGGGATTTTTCTTCGTCATAGCGAACTTTCGTATTTGCATTAAGCAATGCGGCAAAACGCGGACGTTCTTAGAGGGGGTGAACACCTCCAAAGCGTCGGCGCATTGGCCAGAGAATCGAGCCGAATCAATCAATCACTTTCCTTGGGTTGGGGATCATCAGATCCCCAAAGCAAACGTCGGAAAGTGGGGGCTCGCACAGACGGCAGTGCCGTTGATGGCCTGTCCATTTCAACTAGGCCGAAGAACCATTGGCTTTCCAAGCGTTCGGCACAAAAGTGCTTCACATGAGCCGAAATCCTAGTGAGATATAGGGTTTTGGGTAGGGCTATGTCATCAAAAAACATCGTTTTTTCAAGACGAATAGTCAGATTTTGCAAGCTTGCTATAAAAGGCGTTTACTCAGGTCTCTCGTTGACTGCAAGAGGTTGGTAGGCTCATTTTCAATTCAAAAACGTTGAGGATCCAAAGTCATGTCGCAATTCCGAACTGAAGTCGATTCGATGGGTGAGGTTCTTGTTCCAGCGAATGCTTACTACAGTGCCCAGACACAGCGAGCAGTGGAGAACTTTCCCATCTCTGGATGGCACTTGCCAGTGGCTCTGATCCGGGCCATGGGCCGTGTGAAATTGGCTTGTGCAACGGTTAACAACGACCTTGGTAAACTCACCAAAACCGGCAAAAACCCTTTGAGCAACGAGCAAGTCGCAGCGTTGTGTGAAGCTTGTCAGGAAATCATCGATGGCAAAATGGACGATCAGTTCCCCGTTGATGTTTTTCAAACCGGTTCGGGGACTTCGAGCAACATGAACATCAACGAAGTGATTTCGAATCGGGCGATCGAAATCTTGGGTGGCAATCGCTTGGACAAGGTCAAGCCGATTCATCCGAATGACCATGTCAACATGGGCCAGAGCACCAACGACACCTTCCCGACGGCCATCCATGTCGCGGCGGCTTATGAAATTCACACCAAGCTTGTGCCGCAATTGGAGCGTTTCCATGCATCGCTGGTTGAAAAAGCCAAGGCATGGGATCGGGTCATCAAGATC
>JAGWZB010000316.1 GCA_018969045.1 Planctomycetota bacterium
AGCGGAGTGTGCCTGCTACTTTGACGCCCGCGGCACAGCGGAGTGTGCCTGGTACTTTGGCTCACAGGTAGGGTTAGCCCCCCATGGTGTGCTCTCGATGGCCAAGCCGCCCAAGCTAATTTCCAAGAAATGCACCTCAAAGCCGAATACAGAATGACCTGCGGCACACAGCCGGAAAATCCTGCCAAAACCGCCAGTCTTTCCCGCTTTATCCAGTCCGCTTCCTCGAAACCTTTGGCGTTTCCCTGGGTTTGCAGGACTGAAAGCCTAACCGCCGCCCAAAGATTGCAAGGCTGTTATTTGCTATCAAAACCGGCATTTTTAGGGTCTTGTTAGGCTGGATTCCTGGTCCGAGCCGAGCAAAAGACCTGGGAAAATGTTGACTTTGGACTACAGTCAGTAGCCTTACAACCCAAAAAACCGAGTGAATCGATAATCTCCTCAACGACTTAGCCCCCCAAAAGGGGCGTCCAGAACCATGCGAAAAATGAACCGTCGGTCCTTAAGGTTGCGTCGAAACGCCAAGTTGTTTTCGAGTTTGCTGTTGTCTTGCGCGTTGGGGATGGCGGCTCCAAGCGTTGGATATTGCGATGGCAATCCCGATATTGTCGGGGTGTTGGCGACTCTGACGGATTCGAACACCGCAGCCGACCTTGGACTCAGTGACGAGCAGTTGGCCAAACTCAAAGATCTCGTTAAGCAGCACGAAGCCAAGGCGATCGACTTTGCGGCCGAGCTTCGATCGATCGAAGATCCGATTCAGCGTAAAGAACGATCCCGTCAGAATCTCCGTGCGGTCGAAGTTGCCGGAATGGCAATGCTTAACGAGCAGCAGCGTCAACGTGCCGAGCAACTTCGACTTCAAGGACTCGGTTTGGCAGCAGCCCTCGAACCGGAAATTGCGACAGCCTTGTCGATCACCGAGGAGCAACAGGCCAAAATCCAAACCATCGTCGAAGGCAAGAGAGGCCTAATGCGGCAACTTGGCCCTGAGAAAGGTGCCCTCGAGTTTGCTAAACAACTTGGCGATTTAATGAGCGATGAGCAGAAAGCCAAATGGTCCGAAATGACAGGACCGCTAGCTGGCAAACCTCAAGCCCAAGACGATTCATCGGCGGCTTCTGGCCCGGGCGAATCTGCCGGAGCCGACCTGAGTGCATCGATGCCTCGTCGCGAAACCACTAGCGATTCGGTTCCCTCGGGAGTCCCCGGAGAGTTCGGCCTACGACTTAATTTCAACTCGACACCTTGGTCGGACGTCTTGAAGTGGCTTGCCAAGGAAGCGGAACTGAGTCTACAAACCGATTTCTTTCCCCCTGGGACCTTTACTTATCGCGATCCTTACCGCGTCTACACCGTCGCGCAAGCCATGGACATCATGAACGGTGTTCTGCTGAACCGGGGCTACACGCTGGTTCGCAAGCAGCGGGCATTGCTTTGCATCGACTTAGGATCCGGTGACGCCGAGACCATTCGTGGATACATCCGAGAAGTCTCCGAGTTTATACCCGTCAAAGAGCTCGATAACCGGGGCGAGTACGAGATCTGCAAGACGGTGTTCATGCTGTCTCGACTAAGTGTGGAAGAAGCCGAGAAAGAGGTCAAACCGCTGCTGGGTCCTCAAGGCTCGATTGTCGCGTTGCCATCTGCCAATCAGTTGATTGTCACCGAGACTGGAGGCAAGTTGAGGCTGATTCGCGAAACGATTGAGCGTTCGGAAATGCCTGACGCCGGGAGAATGTCCAAGATCGTTTCGATCGCACTCAAAAATATGAGTTCCGAAGAGCTCTTAGCGATCGCGCGTCCACTGGTAGGACTCAAAGATGGAACGAATGTCTCGGACGAACTAAGCATATCGACCGATTCCTTTGGGACCACGTTGTATGCTACCGGTACGCCAGAGAAGTTGCAAAAGCTTCGTGATATCGTCACCCAAGTAGACGTCGAGCCCATGGAAGGCAAGTCGGCTTCGACCACCGCCGAACAGGTAGCCGTCAGGAGCCACAACATCCGTGGTTCCGACCCGCAAACGACGATGGATGTCCTCCAAACGCAATTCTCAGGCCAAACCAATATCAATTTGGCTTTGGATCCCAAGTCCAACAACATCATCGCTCGAGCTACTCCGAGCGATCACAAGATCATCGAAGAGATCATTGAAACGCTCTCGGGTCAGACCAGCGATTTCGAAGTCATCGATCTTGGTAAGATGGACACTCAAGCGGCCATCCTGACGCTTGAGAAGTTCTTTGGTAAGACCAGTTCGAAGGACAAAGACGGAAACGCCAAGGGCCCAATATTCTACGGCGACACGATCGCCCGACGGATCATGGTCCAAGGGACACCGCAAGAGGTATCCCAAGTCCGCGAGCTACTCAAAAAAGTCGAAGCCACCGGGCCGACTTTGGAAGGTCTGCGTGAAAAGGCCCGATTCATTCCTTATTCGGGCAAGTCGGCTGACAAGTTCCTAAGCCAAATCGACGTGCTTTGGCAAGCCACCAAGCAAAACGGGAGAATTCGCAGAATCGAATCTCGCGGTGGCGCGCCAGCACCATCGGAATCTCCGGCCGAGGCTCCTTCCAATGAACAGAGCCAACCGGCACCCTCGCCTGAGAAAACGACCGGGCAGAAAGCGGCCGCTAGCGAACCAGCCAAGTTCCCTTTCCCGGCCAATAATCGATCGGTCGCCGGAGTCCGCTTGACGAAAGCTGTCCAAGAAGTAGCTTCGCAAGACCCATCGAGTCCATCGGATCAACCTGCAACACCGCCGTCGCAAGACGCGAACAACGAACTTAGAGTTTTCCAAGGCCCTGCAGGGTTGATCGTCACAAGCGATGACCCGAAGTTGCTTAACGAATTTGATGAAATATCTCGAGTCGTTCAGGAGCAGATGGCTGCAGGACCCTCCGAGCCGACCGTTATTTACTTGAAACACATTTCAGCCTTGGCAGCTGAAGAGTTGATTCGAGGCGTCCTCAATGGAGCTTCCTCTGGCGGCGGCGGAGGAGGAGGGGGCGGAGGACTTCTTGGTGAAGTCGCCGGGAGCGTCTTGGGCGGTGGCGGTTTCTTAGGTAGTTTGCTTGGAATGGGTGGAGGCTCTGGTGGATCTGCTGCATCGAGTACGATGACTGCAAGCGGAGACGTCTCGATCACCGCCGACCCAAGGTTAAACGCGCT
Source organism: Planctomycetota bacterium (assembly GCA_018969045.1). Classification (GTDB taxonomy): domain Bacteria; phylum Planctomycetota; class Planctomycetia; order Pirellulales; family Pirellulaceae; genus JBKCUI01. The sequence continues at coordinate 3,178 of JAGWZB010000316.1, forward strand.
GTGGGTTCAAGCCAATCCGCTGGATATGCAGCTGATCGAAGAACTTATCCAAATCATTGATACCGACAACAGTCCGGTAGATCCTCAGACGCGAGGAACACCGAACATTATCTATCTTCAGAGCGCATCGGTGACGGAAGTCGAAGCAACCGTGCGTAGTGTCTTTGCAGACCGACTCGGGGGTGCTGCTGGAGCTCAAAACGCACAGCGTCCACCTAGCCCACAAGAATTCATCGAAGCGCTTCGAGGCGGGGGTGGCGGTGGTCGAAGAGGGTCAGCCCCCAAGGAGCTCAAAGAAGCCACCATGACGATCACTTCGGATAAGAAGAACAATTCCTTGATCGTCGTTGCACCCAAGCAACTCTTTGAGCAGGTCGAAGAGTTCGTCACGATGCTCGATAAAACGGCAGAAGGAAGTGAGGATAGTTTCATCGTGGCTCCAATTGCCGGCGTGAATCCTAACACGGTTCGCTCTGCGCTTTCCTCGGTCTTTGGCGCTCAGGCCAGGGTCTCCTCGACGAGCAATCCTCAAACGACTGGGCAACCAAGCAACTCGACCCAGCAGCAGGGCAATGCTCTGCAGCAACTCAGAAACCAATTCCAAGGAGCACTTGGAGGTGGAAATCAAGGTAGAACTGGCGTTCAAATGGGTTTCCCTGGCGGGTTCCCCGGCGCCGGTGGTCAAGGTGGCAACCCCGGCATGATGTTCGGCATCCCCGGTGGTATGGGTGGCCAAGGAGGAGGCCAGGGCGGATTCCGAGGCATGCAAGGTGGAGGTGCCAATCCATTCGGAGGAGGCATGGGAGGTGCCACCGGTGGATTCGGCGGAAACCGAGGTGGGTTTGGTACTGGTGGAGGGAATACCGGTGGCGGAAACCGTGGTAACCGAGGCAATCGCTAACACTAGGCAATTCTAAAGCAGGTCAATCCACCGATGATACTTGAAGCTGGTGACATTCTGGTACGACGTGGGCTTGTGAATCAGGCTCAGATGGAAGAATCTCGCGCGTCGATGAACGGGGGCGGGATTATTGAAAGCGTCGTGCAAAAGGGATTTGTGAAGGAAGAAATCGCCCTCAAGGCGATCGCGGAGGAGCTTGGGATCGACTACATCGATTTGCGGGAAGCCAACGTCGATCTTTCTTTGCTTCAAAACTTCCCGCAAAAACTGATCTATCGCCATGCGATTTTCCCAGTGAAAAAGGAAGGCCGCCGGGTGTATGTGGCTACGAGCAATCCACTGGAACTTTACCCACTGGACGAAGCCGCTGCGGCCCTTGGATGCGCGGTGGTTCCGTTGGTGGCCGAGAAGATCGAGATCGCCAAGCTGGTCAAGAAACACCTAGGTGTCGGCAGCGAGACGGTCGAAGGACTCCTTGCTGCTCGCAGCGACGATGACGACGATATCGAACTGCTTGAGAAGTTCGAAGCCGACGGGAGCGAGCTGAGCGAGCAGGCTCAAGAAGCTTCCGTGGTGCGACTTGTCAATGAAATCCTGGTCGAAGCAGTCGACGCAAGGGCTAGCGACGTTCACATCGAATCGCAAGCCGGCGGGATCGTCGTTCGCTATCGGATCGATGGTATTCTTCAGACTCAACCTGTACCTCCGGAGATCAACCGATTCCAAGCGGCGATTATCTCTCGTCTGAAGATCATGGCCAAGCTGAATATCGCCGAGAAGCGATTGCCTCAGGACGGTCGTATCAAGCTGCGTGTTCATGGTCGAGAAATCGACATTCGGGTCTCTGTCATCCCGATGATTCACGGCGAAAGCCTCGTCATGCGGATTCTTGACAAAGGGGCAATGAAGTTCGATCTTCGAAGCCTTGGGATGGGCGAAGAGACTTACCGGCTCTTCAGTGAGCTGATCCGCATACCGCATGGAATCATTCTCGTAACAGGTCCGACCGGTTCGGGTAAAACGACGACGCTTTACAGTTCATTGCTTGAGATCAAGTCCCCGGAAAACAAGATCATCACGACCGAGGATCCAGTCGAGTATCAGCTCGATGGGATCAATCAGATCCAAGTCCATCCTAAGATTGGATTGACGTTTGCCGCGTCGCTAAGAAGCATTCTGCGGCATGACCCTGACATCGTTCTTGTGGGTGAAATCCGGGACGCAGAAACCGCCGAGAATGCGATCCAAGCTTCGCTGACTGGTCACACGGTTTTTAGCACCCTTCACACCAACGATGCTGCCGGTTCATTCACGCGGATCATCGATATGGGAA
>JAGWZB010000317.1 GCA_018969045.1 Planctomycetota bacterium
GGTCAAACCAGCAAGAGGAACTCCGCAGACGCTTGGCCGCTGCCGGTTGGCAACTGAGCCTGAAGGTCGAGGACCTGGAGAATCTATGTTCTGGCCAAACGGCTTTAGGTCTCATCTCACGCCCCGATGTGACCGAAAAGCCATTCTCCTTGGCGTTGGTGATCGATGTGGCTGAGCGAGACGAAGGTCTCGAGAAGTTCTTTCAACGAGTTACAGCCGACATGGAGGGTCAAAAAGGCACACTCAAAAAAGTCGATGCCAATGGGGTTGAAGTCAAGCACTTCAGTATCCCGAAACTCTCGGCCGATGGTCGCGCTCGGGATTCTTACTTTGCAGTCTCAAAAAACCAACTTCTCATCGCCGATGACCTGAAAACAATTCAGGAACTCATGGAGGCCCAAGCCAAACCTCGAGAGGACTCTTTGGCCAAGTCCGACCTTTATGCAAAGGTTCAGCAACGAATCGTCCGCGATGAGCACTCCAGCGAAGTCGAGTACTTCGTCAAACCTTTGGGACTTGGAAAACTGCTGCGATCCATCTCGGTCCAAAAAGGAAAGAAACAAGTGGACCTGCTAAAACTCCTGGAGGATCAAGGATTCGGAAGCATCCTTGCGGCCGCAGGCAGCATTCAATTGGCCAAAGAAGACTTGGACATGCACCATCAAGGCTTTATTCTTCGTGAGGAAGAAGTTCCCGAAGCGGTTCAAATCCTCGATTTTCCAAATCAATCCGCTTTGATTCCCCCCCCGTGGATCTCAGCAGGTTCTGCTAGCGTGATGGGGTTCTCCTGGAACTTCTCCGAAGCCTTCCCCAAACTTCGGGGGATCGTCGATGCGTACATCGGAGACGTCCAGTTCGATGAGATCCTCGAACAGATCAAAAACGATCCTCAAGGCCCTCAGATCGACATACGCAAAGAGATTCTGCCTCACATCGGGCAAGAGTTCTATACCGTCACAGAGATCATCGAACCGATCACTCCTGATTCAAAACGATCCCTCATCTGTATCAAGCTCAACGACCCAGAAAACAAACTCTACGGAGTTCTGAATCGGTACTCCAAGAGCGAACCGGGCTCCTCGATCGAGGATGTCGGCGACTATCGCATCTGGAAATTCTCCAATGAAGAAGAAGGCGAGGAGGTCATCGAGTTCAACAATCCCGGTACCAAAAACGACAAAGAGGAAGAGGAAGAAAAACCACTTTTGAACAAGTGGGGTGTATGTATCGTCGATGGCTATTTTGTTTTTGCATCGAATCCCGATTCGCTTGTCCAGGTCATCGAAAACGCGAAGAACCAGTCCATTCACGGGGATTTTGAAAAGATAGAATCCGTTCAGTCAGTCCGCGCCATGCAAACCAAACTCTTGGGTGCCGAAGGCCAATGCTTCTCAGAAATCGATCTTGCCGATCGATCCGCTGAAATGCAATACGAACTGTTCCGCCAAGGTATCCTACCTCAGTCGAGATCTTTGATGGCGATCATCGCAGAACGGATCTTGAAAACGGACAAATCCAAACCACAGGAATTCCAAGGCAACAAGCTGCCGGCGTACGAACAAGTGAAACACTTCTTCACACCCCGAGGTCTAGTCGTTCGCACCGAGAAAGATGGCTGGGGCATCGACGCTTTTATCCTCGGAAAAAAACAACCCGCATCGAACTAGTTTATGACCATCCATCACTTGCGTCGCGATTATCGGTTCGGTTCGTTGACCCGCGACGACATGCCCCAAGATCCCATCGAACTGTTTCGTGTTTGGTTCAACCAACTGCTTCAGTTGGATCTGCCTGAGTGGTTCGAGCCCAATGCAATGAGCTTGGCTACCTCCAAACCCGACGGTGGTGCGGCTTGTCGGATCGTGCTCCTGAAAGAGTTCGACCAGCGCGGATTTACGTTCTTTACCAACTATCTGTCAGCCAAAGGTCAGCAAATCGATCGAGATCAAAAAGTCGCATTGAGTTTCTTTTGGCCCATCATCGAACGCCAAATTCGTATCGATGGCATTGCAGCGAAAGTCGAGCCGAGCCTCTCGGAAAAGTACTTTCGCTCTCGCCCCAGATCTAGCCAACTCAGCGCCAAGGTCTCGCCTCAGTCTCAGATTATTCCCGATGACACGACATTGCCCAAACTCGTCGAAGATCTCGACGCAACGCTTCAAGGAGGCGAGGTTCCCTGTCCAGATCATTGGGGAGGGTATCGTGTCTATCCTGAATCGATCGAGTTTTGGCAAGGCCGACCTTCTCGACTCCACGATCGCTTTCGATACTTACGCCGAAGCGGTAGTTGGCAAATCGATCGACTTGGACCTTAGCGCTTCGGCCCAGCCCCGTTGAACCATCGCAATCTAGCTTTCCATAGGATCTTGCAAGTATGAGCAGCCCCATCGAATACCGTCCACATGCCATCGCCCTGTCGATCGCTGGCTCAGACCCTAGCGGTGGTGCAGGCTTGCAAGCCGATCTGAAGACCTTCCAACAATTCGGTGTCTACGGTGCAACGGTCGTGACCATGATCACCGCCCAAAACTCACTGGGAGTTCGACGCGTTGAAAACCTCCCCACCGAACTGGTCATCGATCAACTCGATGCAGTACTCGATGACATCCAACCCATCGTCGCCAAGACCGGCGCGTTGGGCACTGCAGAAACCATCGATGCAGTCCATCAAGCGGCCCAACGATTTAACTTTCCGCTGATCGTCGATCCAGTGATGGTCTCCAAACACGGAGATTCTCTTGCATCCGAAGAGGCCGTAGCGGCCTACCGGCGACTTTTGCCCAAAGCATTTTTGGTCACACCCAATAAATTCGAACTCGAAAAACTCACGGGAATCACCCTCCAAAGCAATCAGGATGTGGCAAAAGCCATCCACGATCTGCATCAAATGGGTGCCCGATTCGTTCTTGCGAAAATGGGCCATGTCGATGGTCAAAGCGAACATATCCTAGGCTCGGGAAAAGAGAACATTGCGATTCACTCTCCGAGATTCGATACCCAAAACACCCATGGTGCAGGATGCGTCCTGTCCTCGGTCATCACCGCCTTGATCGCCCTGGGGGAAACCGACCTGAAACGAGTTGTCCAAAGAGCCATCCGCCAAGTCTCGATCGGTATCCACAACACCCACCCGATCGGGAAAGGCACCAGTCCTGTCGAAACCAGAGTTCTTGCCAACGAACCCGATGAACCAACCTCTTAGAACCCTATGAGAGCTGCCGTTTTCCATCGCTTTCAAGGCCCAATCTCAATCGATTCGTTAGACGATCTGGTTCCAGAGGATCACGCAGCAGTGATCGATGTCAAAGCCTGCGGCATTTGCCGAAGCGACTGGCACGCTTGGATGGGCCACGATACCGACGTAAAACTTCCGCATGTTCCAGGTCACGAACTCTCCGGAACCGTTGCTGATGTGGGCAAAGCGGTCAGAAACTTTCGTCCTGGTCAACGAGTTACCGTGCCCTTCTGCTGCGGGTGTGGAAAATGCATCGAGTGCAAACTGGGCAACAGCCACATCTGTGACCACCACTCCCAACCGGGCTTTACCCATTGGGGCAGCTTTGCCGATCAAGTTTTAATCCAAAATGCCGACACCAATTTGGTCGGATTGCCCGATCCAATCGACTTTGTCAGCGCCGCAAGTCTCGGTTGCCGGTTCATTACCGCCTACCGAGCATTGGTCACACAAGCTCGCTTGGAACACGATCAGTGGATTGCAATCCACGGATGTGGTGGAGTCGGACTCTCGGCGATCATGATCGCCAAATCGATCGGAGCAAAAATCATCGCAATCGATGTTCAACCCAACCGGCTTAAGTCGGCTCAGCAACTAGGTGCAACGATCACCCTGGATCCAAACACACAGGATATCGTTGCTGCGATCTACGAAATCACTGGTCGGGGGGCCCATGTTTCGATCGATGCGCTAGGACATCCTCAAACTTGCTTCAATTCCATCGCATGCCTAGCTAAACGGGGCAGACATGTCCAAGTGGGGTTGATGCTGGCCCAGCACGCCAAACCGGCGATCCCCATGGCGACGGTGATCGCCAAAGAACTCGAGATCTTCGGCAGTCACGGTATGCAACCCTCTGGCTACCAAGAGATCTTCGAAAAAATACAATCCGGATCCCTCGATCCAAAACAACTCGTCAGCAACACCGTCAGCCTCCATCAAGGAGCTAAATTGCTTACGGAGTTTGACCACTTCCCAAACGCGGCGATGACCATCATCGATTTTTCTATCTAGCTAAGCCAACCAAGTAATCTTTCGATTCTCGATTTCACTATAGCCACGCACATCCCTAGGTGGTTATATCGCAACCATGAGCAACCAACGCGAATTCACCGAAAGCTGGCTTCAAGCCCTAACCCTCAGCGCCAACCACGAAAAAGCACGAGCCATTCGTCCTTGGCTAACCACCATCCAAGTCCTCTGTGCCAGCGAAACCCTGCCAGAGCAAAAGGACGAAGCAATCAAGCTTTGGAATTACGCTCACCAAAATGACCTTGAAGGATTGCTCGAATTAATTCCCGCAAACAGCACTCCTTGGCACTTCGAAGACGATGAAGAATTTGTATTTACTCCGGTTCCCGACCCTGGCTCGAATTCCCTAGAAATCCAGCAAAACCATTGGCTCTTGCAACTTGGTATCGCAGACTCCTCGATCCGAGCCAAAGCCACAGTGACTTCTCAAGACTGGACGACTCTGGTTCGAAAACAAGCCATCCGGCGCAGCAAGCCGATGAATGTCAACGCGTTCCCATCAGGCGATGTGCTCGAACTCGATTGCCTCTTGGATTGGTCTTCACGCACTTGGACGGTTCGCTTTGTGCAACCAGATTGGATGAGTCTTCAGTACGATTCGGAGTTCCTTGCGCCACGTCCCAGTTTCGAGCAGCTAACCCTACGAATGATCGACGCCTTGGCTGCCGCCAACGATCGCTTCAAATCCAAAGCCGTACTCGGCAATTTCAACCCTGAATCGACTGCTTGGACCACATGCATCGGGGACTTTGCTCAGTGGCATCGCGATGCCTTGCTTGCTGATGCTTACGGACTAAGTCCATGGGTGAAAAGAACTTGGAACTGCGTCTGGCCGGTGATCTATCGAGAACGCAATCGTTTGCGTGGGCCATGCGACCTAAACTATTTACGAAGCGAATTGAAAGCCTGCTTTGATCATTCTCCAGAATTGTGTGAGTGGATGTTCATCACCTCCAGACTCGCCTGCGAGATCCATCTAGGAAGCGGCATTGGCCTCTCAGGCAACTTCGAAGCCTAATCAGCCATCGGGATCGTCGAGCAACTGCTGCAATCTGGCGGCCAGCACCGGGGAGTACTTCTGAACCCATGTCGAATCGATCAATCCTAGGGAGATCATATCCAGGATATGCACTTGATCCT
>JAGWZB010000318.1 GCA_018969045.1 Planctomycetota bacterium
AAGATGCAATAGGCGGCGATAAAGTAAAGGAGCGGTTTAAGATCCGGCTTGATCGATTCAAAACGCGCCGGGTCGTTTCCGATCGCGTAGATGCTCATGACTTGCTCTGGAAACAGCCCGTAAAGGATCGCAAAAACTCCGCTGTACAGAACCCCGATGATCAATGCGGCTTCGACCACCCGCTGCACGGTATGAACTTGGGATTGCACAAGGTACTTACCTACCAAAACTCCAACGGCGATTCCTAATCCGATCAGTGGAATGAACGCCAAGACGTTGACACCCAGAGCCAATGTTGTGGCTGCGGCGGGGCGTTCTCCTAGATTTCCGACAAGCATCATGATGATGGCAAAACTCCAAGCCTCAGCAACTACCGAAACACCTGCGGGCCATCCGTAGCGTATCAGTCGCTTCATCAGAGTTAAATCCAAAGTAAACAAATTCCGCAATTGAATGCCCCCCGCTGCGTCTGATGGCCAACTACCGAACCGGTTGGTCCGAAGATACCAGTATGCAAATGCTGCAAGCAAAACGCACTTAAGACACAGCGAAATACTCGATGCCGTCGCTGCTCCAGCAACCCCCCACTTGGGAAACCCCAAATTTCCAAAGATCATCCCGTAGTCAAGAACCACGTTGAGTGCCGTGGCGATCGCATCGCAGTAAAGCAAGACAATAGGCCGTCCGCTACCGGCAAAAAGCCCTACTAGCGCAGAGCTCAGGATCGTCGCACATGCCCCAGGCACCAAGCCTAAAAAAAACTCGTACTCGAACTTAGCAAGCTCTGGAGAATGACCGAACGCGATAAAAAGCCGATACGAGTAGAGCCCCATCAGGACAAGCAATGGGACAAGAGCAAGCGCCAACAAGCAACCTTGCCAAACCACATGCATCGCTCGGTCGACTCGTCGAATACCTAAATACTGAGCAACAAAGGTGCTTGTGTAACCGCAGATTCCAGCAGGCAGACAAGTCACCGACCAAAACAACGTTCCGGCAGACATCGCTGCAGCAGCAGCCGCATCGGAATACTGAAACAAGAACAATCGATCGACAAATAGCGTGATCGAAAAGAGCCCCGTCGAGAGCATCAGCGGCCAAGCCGTGCTGAGCAACTCCTTACAATCCTGATACCGAGTTCTTGTCTGCACGCTGTTTCCTGTCCGTACGAATACTTCAGGCTTAGTCCTAAAGCTGTCTCCACCTCCAAGTTGTAGTTGAAAAGAAACAAATCCGCAAAGTCAATTTCCTTAGGCCCCCATCCGTCAAGTAAAGTACGGTATGCAAATGCACCAAGTGTCGTCGGTGTTCAGTAGATCACCGACAACGAGGAAAAGAATATTTGCTGAATGACTACGGCCTCTTGAAAACCGTCTTGCCCTCTTTGATGGTCTCAAGCACCTTGATGTCTTTGATCGTGGTCGATTCAACCTTCAAAGGATTCTGTTCAAGAATTACCAGGTCAGCGAGCTTACCCGCCTCCAGTGTTCCTTTGTTTTTTTCCTCCTTGAGCTGAAAAGCAGCCATGGCCGTCACCGCGCGCAGCGCATGATATGGTGGGATTCGCTCATCGGGTCCGACGACTTTACCCGAACCAGATAATCGGTTCACACCCGCATCCACCAGTGCAAGTATGGAGGGCGTGGGGGAAACCGGAGCATCATGAGAGAAGGTGAAGGGAAGTTCGGAACGCAAGAATGTCCTGGCAGCCATCGCACCTGCAGAGCGCTCTGGTCCCCACAACATCACCACCGCATCTCCACCCGGGATAATCCCAGCCGTTAGGAAACTGGGAATCGCACCGTATCTTTTGATTTGCTCGACTTGATCAATCCGAAGCCAACTCGCGTGAACAAAAACAGGTCGATGATCACGCATCCCATACTTCTTGACCGCTTTGGCAATGGCTTTGAGAGCTTGATCGGCCGCAGCGTCTCCGTTCATGTGCATGTGGATTTGCAATTCCGTTGGCCAGTACTTGTCAAAGGCTGCATCGAGGACCTCATCTGGAATCTGACGATATCCAGAGAACGGGGCGGTTTTCCCCGTCGGAGCAACCGTGTAGGGCTGGGTAAACCATGCGGTATCCAAACTGCCATCTAACCAGAATTTCACTCCACCCATGCGCACTCGATTGATGTACCGAGTATCCAAATCCGGACGAGCTGCTCGCAACTTCTCAACAATTCCCGCAGCATCAGGTCGGTACTGCGAAGCGACTGAGTAAGCCGATGCCAAAGTGTCATCGAGCGTGGAATCTTTCGCTGCAATGTACAAGTCGATTGGCAATAGTTTGTTATCGATCGCATTGGTTACGATCGCAATGTCATCATTGCCCAACCCTAGCCCCGCCTCCATCGCTGTGGTCTGCCCGTAGCTTGCCCACACTTGAGCAGCCCCGGTCATGGCTCGAGCCGCAAGTTCACCAGAAAACGGAGGACGTTTTGAGCGAACCGCATTCAATGCCGTCTCCTCCATAGGGCCAAGAAGGCTTTTTCCATCTTTGCCTCGCGTAAATATTCCACCGGTCGGATCCGGGGTGTCAGCAGTAACACCCGCTGCCTTGAATGCAGCGGTATTGGCGGCACCCAAGTGCCCAGACGAGTCGACCACCATCACTGGGCGATCCGCAGAAATCTGATCGAGCTCTTCGCTCGTCGGTGGTCGCCCCTCTTTCATGGCTCGAGCTTGATAGCCAAAACCTACGATCCAAGCCCCTTGCGGCGTTTTCTCCACTTGCTTCTTCATCCGTGCTATCAACTCGGCAATGTCGGCACAGTTAAACAGATCCGCATCGACAAGATTTTTTCCAAAGTAAACGAAGTGACCATGTGTATCGATAAAGCCCGGCAACAACGTATGGCCCCCAAGATCCACCGCTTGTGCTCCTGCACCGGCGAGTTTCTGAGCCTCCGATCGAGCTCCTGCATATAGGATTTTCCCGTCCTTGACAGCCAAGCTTTCCACATACTCTGGGTTCACACCACGCATCGTGATGATGTCGCCCCCGTAGTACACCGACGAATCCTGAGCACTTGCCACCGAGCCGCCACAGATCAAAGCCAGCCCACAAGAAAAAGCACTTAAAAAACGATTTGAAGCCAAGGTTAGTCCCCCTCACAAGTGAATCCAGATAGGTAGTGCAATGAAACGCAATGAAGGTTGCAACAGGTCTGCCTTCTGCATAAACAAGTCTGGATAAAGACTGTCTTGCAGGATCACTGCGACATCCCTTTTGAGCATCTCCATAGGCAAAAAGCGTGAGACACTGATTGTAAATCGACTTTGCAACCCTAAGCACTGCACTAAGTGAAATTACTCAGGCTTGGGGAAATCGCCAACGGATGGATCAGCTTGATGTGGATCATCGGTCGGCGGGTTTTGAGCCCAAAGCGAAGCAAGAATCGAACCACTTACATTCATCACTGGTGCAAACAACGCTGGCGCAATCGCAGCAGACGCATTTTTTAATACATCGACCGCTAGGTTTGCGGCCATGCCACCGTTCTGCAACCCGACTTCAATGGCAACCGTTCTGCTGTCTCGGATCCCAAGTCCCCAAAGGCGGCTTCCCCAGTATCCAAGCAAGTACCCTAGAAGGTTATGAAGCGTCACACCAACTAGCAGCACCATTCCTACCTTGACGATTTGGCTTTGACTCTTGGCTGCGATCAGTCCACAAATTCCGCAAATGGCAACCATCGAGACCAATGCCAAGAACTTCTCGGACCTCATGGGGTCGATCCTGAAGCGCTTCATGAGTCCGTTGGCGATCAGCCCAAGTGCAACTGGAACCACCACGGTGTTGAGGATACTCAAAAACATTTTGAAGTAATCGACCTCCACAGTCTCGCGTGCATAACATACACCATCAGTGGGGTCATGATCGGAGCCAGCAACGTAGACACTGCAGTCATTGAAACCGAAAGTGCGACGTTTCCTTTGGCCAAGTAGGTGATCACATTCGAGGAGATTCCTCCGGGACTTGCTCCCAAGAGCACCATCCCAAGTGTTAGCTCCGCAGGCAATCCAAGCAATCTGGACAGTCCCCACCCCAGAAATGGCATCACCGAAAACTGAAGCACCGCACCGATGAATACCGCCTTGGGCATCCTAAGTACACGGCGAAAATCTTCGATCGTCAGCGTTGCACCCATCCCAAACATCGCGATTTGCAACAGGATGTTCAGGAACTTGGAATAATCAGTTGGCAAGTATTCCAAATACAAGCTTGGATAGATCAGACCTGCAAGCACTGCAGCTACCACCCAAGATGCAAAACCGTAGGTGCGTGATTTTGGGTGAACTGCAATAACGATGGCTGCAACCACAACCAGTAACAAACCGATCATTGGAAGAAATGCTGTCGCAATCAAAAATGGCATGAATCAATCCGCCTGTCCCGTTTGACGTTGGTAAATGGCGTGGATCATCGATTCGGAATCCTTGAACTTCTTCCCCCCTGCGATCGCTTGGTCGATCAGTCTCTTGGCATCGGCCTCGGAGTGCCCAAGCACCAATAGGGCTTGGAAGGTCTCTTCGACAACTCCGGTCGTGTGTGGTTCAACACCCGGTGAATCCTGGCGTACAAGCAATGCAAAACGGGGCATCTTTCTACGAAGGGTTGCAATGATTTTCTCGGCCGTTGCAGGACCAACTCCTGGCAGACTCGACAGACCTTTGGCATCTTGTTGTTCGATAAGCACCGCAGTGTCTTGTACAGGCTTGGTCATCGCCCGCAGCGCCTTCTTGACTCCGACTCCATCGACCGAGCAAAACAACTCAAAAAAATCACGCTCGGCGGTCGTCAAAAAACCAACTAACTTGGGTGTCAGCCGACTCCCCTGGGCCGCGTTCCCCTCAATGTAATGGATCGTATGGAGCGAAATTACTTCTCCGATCTTCCCTTGCAAGTGCCGGCGTGTGAATTCGGGAATTGCGACTTCATACTCAAAGGGTGCGACACACAACGTTGCGATGTCTCCTGTGAGAGAAAGTAGTTGTCCTGAGATCTTGGTAATCAAGGTTTATTCCTAAGCTTTTCTTCGGTGAGTTGTGGGTGCTGTTTGGTCGTAAAGTAATGACACAGAGCGATCGCAAGGGCATCGGCCACGTCGGGCGGATCCGGCGGCTCCTTGAGCCTCAGTTGCAAACGTATCGCTTGCTGCATTTGATCTTTAGGAGCTCGCCCGTTTCCCGTAAGCATCCGCTTGACCTTCGTCGCTTCGTAGGAGTGCACGGCAAGATCCGCGTTGGCCGCAGCCAAACACAATACCCCCCGAGCATGCCCCATCAGGATGGCCGTTCTTGGCCTCTGGTAATGCGAGTATAGCTGCTCGATCGCAACCACAGCAATCGGAAAGGATTCGATGATTTCCTTGACCCCATCG
>JAGWZB010000319.1 GCA_018969045.1 Planctomycetota bacterium
TGGGGGTTTCTCATGGGGATTGGTTGGTGGATAGGAATTGGGTGGCTAGTATTAGCAGGGCTGGATTACGGTTGGAATTGGTGGCGTTATGAGAAGCGGATTCGGATGACCGATAGTGAGATACGAGAGGAGTTGAGGGAGAGTCAGGGAGATGCTCGGATGCGGACACGACGGCGCAGGGTTTTAGGGGTTCGCTAGGCATCCGGCGCAATAATGGTATTTCTAATGCCAAAAACTCGAAAAACTCAGGGACTGTCCCCACATGCCTTCCCCACATGCCTCTCTGAAAGAATGCTTGCATTACGCTCGCTTCCGACTCGGGGACTGTCCCCGAGCGCTTTCCAAAAAATGCTTGCATTTCTTGGTTGCAAACCGGGGACTGTCCCCACATGCCCCTTGGACAAATGCTAGCGTTTTCAAGGCCCAGGTCGACTCAGGGACTGTCCCCACATGCCTTTCTAAAAGAATGCTAGTATTTTGATTGCCGGACCGATCCGAGTTTACCCCGCACACACTGGCTGCAAAACTCGTACGCTTCGGACCAGGTCGCTCGGTTGGACTTGTGGCTATTTTTCAATGGATTTACACTGCTGGTTTACATTTCCACAGCTTTCCCCCAAGCAGACTCTTGCAGCCTGCCCTAAGGCCTTATGGCTACTTGGACCCATTGTTTTTGGATGACCGCTTGGTTCTGCCTCTCAGGCACCTACGCCCTTGCGCAGTCACCTGAAATCAACCCCCCGGCTGCAATCCCCGAAGTTGCCCTCGCGGCAGAAACTGGAAAAACTCCGAAACCACCCGCCACGTTTTTCGAAGAGTTCCTCAGCAATCCGCTGTGGTTAATGATGGCAATGTTCTTGGTTTTCTACGTCGGGGTTCTCCTGCCCTCCCAGAGATCCAACCGACGGCAGCAAAAAGAACACGCTGATTTAATTTCCAACCTTAAGAAAAACGACCGTGTAGTAACCTCTTTCGGAGTGCATGGCGTGGTCGTTAGTAATCAACCTGAATCTGGGACGGTGACGATCCGTTTGGACGACACCTCCAACGCAAAAATGACTGTGAATCGCGACACCATACGTGTGGTCAAAAAGGACTAGGATAACCCTATGCTCGAACTGTTACTTTACCCGATCTTCGCTTCTCTTAGCCTAACGGATGCTCTGCATTCGCTAGGTGCCGAGTCGATTGGACTTTTGGCTCAAGCTCCAGCCAAAGCGACCGAAGCTGCCGAAGTTGCAGCCAACAATTGGAAAGGCTTCTTGGACGTGGGCCTCTTTCTCCTGGCCGTGATCGTCCCCTTCGTGCTGGGCAAGTTTTTCTCAACCCAACTGAAAATGCCAAACCACGCAATGGCCTTCAGCTGGATCCTTCTTGCAATCATCGCCACTGCCATCGTGATCGCCACCGGACAGCTGAAACTCGGTCCGGATATCAAAGGCGGTACAAACCTCATCTATCAAATCGATCAAACAACCGTCGGCAACGGCGGCCAACGAGTTGCCGCAAAAGACTTCGTTGCTCCTATCCTCAACCGTATCAACCCCTCGGGTATGAACGAATCGGTGGTGCGCCCAGCAGGCGATGACAAGATCGAAATTATCATCGCTGATGTCGATCCAGCCGAAATCGAAGAAGTCAAACGCAAAATCACCAACGCAGGGATCCTTCAGTTTCGTATCGTTGCCAATCTCAATGACCACGAGGAACTGATCAAGGCCGCCAAAACTCAAGCGGAAAACCCAAATATCGATATCCGGCTGAGTCGAGATGTCAAACTACCTAACAAAACCTCCGGTGACTTGGAAACCGTTGGCATCTGGCGAACCCTTGGCCGAACCGCGGAACAGTCCGGGGCAGGTGAAGTCCAAGGCTACGTCCCCGGCGATACGATCCGTAACGCTCGTACCGGCGAAATTCTCAATCCGGTTCTAACCGGCCGACCTAATGACTTCGAAACATGGCTCGACAGTCAAAAAATCAAAGACGTCGACGTTCTGCTTTCCCTTCAGAAAAACGGCGTTCCATACGTCGAAGTCAACGGTTCAGACCTGTCTCGAGCAGGTGTAGAAATCTCGAAAAACGGTGGCTACCAGGTCTCCTTTAAGATGACCACCGCCGGTGCAGAAAAGATGCTTAAAATGACCATCGCGAACCAACCAGATACCAACACCGGTTTCAAACGCCGAATGGCAATCCTCCTCGATGGTATCGTTCTTTCGGCTCCTAGCCTCAACAGCCCAATCCGAGGCGAAGGTCAAATCGAAGGCAATTTCAATCTCAAGGATGTCGAGTTCCTGGTCCAAATCCTCAACTCAGGTTCCTTGCCCGGTGCAATCAGCAAACAACCCATCAGTGAAAACGTCGTCGGTGCCTCGATGGGCGCTGATGCGATCGCAAAGGGCAAGCTGGCAAGCGGCTTGGGACTCATCACAACCATTCTGTGCGTGCTTGCCTACTACCGTTTCTCAGGGCTGATCGCAACGGTCTCATTGATGCTCAACTTGGCGATGATCCTCGCGAGCATGATGCTCTTCCGCCAACCTCTGACCCTTGCAGGTCTTGCAGGCCTTGTCCTCTCGGTTGGTATGAGTGTCGATGCAAACGTACTGGTCTTCGAACGGATCCGGGAAGAACGTCAAAAGAATGCGACACCCCGGATGGCAATCCGAAACGGCTTTGACCGTGCTTGGACGACGATCCTCGACTCGAACCTGACAACCCTCATCAGTGCCCTTGTCCTGTACTATGTTGGTACCGAGTCGGTCAAAGGCTTTGCGATCACTCTGATCATCGGTTTGGCGATCAGCATGTTTACCTCCGTGTTTTTCGCACACAACCTGTTCGAAATCGCCGAACGTTGGGGATTCGCTCAACTGGGTATGTCCGACTGGGTGAACTCGGCCAAGCGGTCGCTGTTTGGTCCCGGTGATGTGGATTTCCTCAAGTACCGTAATATCGCTTACGGTGTCTCTGCGGTTTTGATCGGTATCGGCCTGCTCGCGACGTTCCTCAGAGGCCGTGAATTCCTCGATATCGACTTCAATGGTGGCACTTCGGTCGTCTTCTCGTTGGACAAGTCGATGGAACCAGACCGCGTCCGAGAGATCGCCCAAAAGGCATTCGACCAGGACGAACGTGGACTTCCTATCCAAACCACCCTTACCAACGTCGAAATGACTGAGTTTCAAAAGAACTCGGTCTACAAGCTGGACGTTTCTCTGAAGGACGAAGCACAAGTCAAAGAACGACTGCTCAAAGGCTTCAGCGGTGCCATTGGCGCCAAACTGGTTACCTACGACATGAAGTCCGAAATCGTCGGCAAGAGCCAATCAAGCTCAAGTGCCCGCTCGAAGACCTTCATGGTCGCTTACCAAGACCCTGCAGCACCCGCCGCTGCAGACCCTGCTACTCCAACTCCTCCCGCACAAGATACTCCGGCCCCTGCTAAGCCCAATCTTCTTCCTGAAGTGGTGACTTCGGCAAAACTGACCTTCTTGGACACCCTGGGCTCCTCTTCAGCCCGCCTGAATGCTTCCCAAGTCATCGAGACATTGGTCTCTGCGGCCCAAGCAGCAGGACGCAATCTGGTGGATTCCCAAATTGAACTCGAACCCGCCTCAGCTTCGAACTGGACAAGAACCTCGGAACTTGGATTCTCGGAGTGGAATGTCAAACTGCCTTACGACGAAGCCACAACCGCCTCCGTGATGGAACGCATGCGAGAAACGATCCAGACCAAGCCGGTATTTCAGTCCTTCAGCAAGATCGAAGGTCGAGTCGCAGGCGAAATGCAGCAAAAAGCGATCCTCGGATTGTTGCTAAGCCTACTCTTCATCACGATCTATATTTGGTTCCGATTCAATAAAGTTTCCTACGGTCTAGCCGCCGTGATCGCGCTGCTGCACGATGTGCTCATCACCATCGGGATCTTAGCCGTTAGCCACTGGCTCTTTAAACCGCTAGGCTTTCTGCTCATCGAAGATTTCAAGATCTCCTTGACAATCGTCGCGGCCATTTTGACGATCATCGGCTATTCGCTCAACGATACCATCGTCGTGTTTGACCGGATCCGTGAAGTCAAAGGCAAGAGCCCGAACCTGACCGAAAAGATGATCAACACCTCGGTCACTCAAACCCTCAGCCGTACCCTTCTGACTTCATCGACCACCATCCTTGCAATCCTGCTGATGTACATCTGGGGAGGAGAAGGCATCCATGGATTCGCCTTCTGCTTGCTGGTCGGGATCGTCGTCGGTACGTTCAGTTCGATCTTCGTTGCATCTCCGATCCTGCTGTGGCTTGCCAAACGTGAGCAAGCTGCCCGTGCCGCTTCGAAAGTTATTTCATAATGCACGCATATCGCACGCATTCTTGTGGACAATTACGGTCCAACGATGTGGGTTCGACCGTAAAACTATCGGGTTGGGTTTTTAGAAAACGGGATCACGGCAATCTGCTCTTTGTGGATCTGAGAGATCACTTTGGAATCACCCAAGTGGTTGTCGATCGCGATAGCCAAGCGTTTCAATTGATCGAGGGTATCAGACTCGAATCGGTCATCTGCATCGAAGGCTCAGTGCATGGCCGAGGTGCAGACCGCGTTAACCCCGAGATCCCCACCGGTGAGATCGAGGTGAAAGCCTCAAGCGTAGTGCTTTTGTCCGAAGCCTCCGAAGTGCCTTTCCCCATCTTTGGAAACACCGAGTATCCCGAAGAGATTCGGTTGAAGAATCGCTTTTTAGATCTGCGACGCGAAAAGTTGCACGCGAACATTGTTCTGCGAAGCCAAGTGATCGCTAGTTTGCGGCGACGCATGATCGAGTCTGGGTTTACCGAATTCCAAACGCCCATTTTGACAGCCTCCAGTCCCGAAGGAGCCCGAGATTTTCTGGTCCCTTCCCGCATCCATCACGGCAAGTTCTACGCGCTTCCTCAAGCGCCTCAAATGTTCAAACAGCTATTGATGGTGGCCGGATTTGATCGGTATTTCCAGATCGCTCCTTGCTTTCGGGACGAAGATGCCCGAGCAGATAGGTCGCCCGGAGAGTTCTACCAATTGGACTTCGAGATGAGCTTCGTCACCCAAGACGATGTCTTTGCCGCGATCGAACCGGTACTGGCCGGCGTGTTCGACGAGTTCTCCAGAGGCCGAAGTGTCACTCCACCCCCCTTCCCCAGGATCACTTACAAAGATGCGATGCTCAAGTATGGTTCGGACAAACCAGATTTGAGAAATCCTCTTGTGATCTCCGATGTTACGGAGATCTTCAAGGATGGACCATTCGCTGTTTTTGCCAAGTCGATCGAAGCTGGTTCGGTGGTCCGTGCGATCCCGGCTCCAGAAGCCGGCACGCGTGCTCGAAGCTTCTTTGATTCAGCCAATCAA
>JAGWZB010000320.1 GCA_018969045.1 Planctomycetota bacterium
CATCGAAAAACTCAGGAACATATTCGATCAATCCACGAAACAATAGCCGAAGAATCTCTCGACGTCCATCATGCCTTGAATGGGTACCGAATTCATCTTCAAAACCGAATTTGGCTTTTCCCATCGAAGCAAACCAACGGAAATAATAGTGCGTTTTGAAGTAGAGTTTGCGCAGGGTTTTTTTCCGGTTTTCTGGTCCGCAATTGAAAAGAGTCCAACGAGGCAGATTGGCAACCGCACGGACAAGATGCTGTCCAAAAGGGATCGGGTCACGTATGGTAACTGCGGGATCTATCCCAGTATCGATTATGCCAACAAAGGAAACTTCATGCTTTAGCTCTCGAAGCTGTCTTGCAATCTCGAAACCAAGTATGCCTCCATAGGAATAACCGATAAAGCGAAACGGACCGCAATGCTGACTTGCCAAGAGAGTCTTGACGTACTGACTTGCCAACCGTTTGAAATCACCATAAATGTTGATGTGTTGTGTGTCTAAGTGAGGTTGCAATCCAATCACATTAATTGGCCGGCCGATTCTCTCGACCAAGCTTTTCGAGTAAAGCAATTCACCGTTGAGTCCTGGCAGCACAATCAGTGCCGGACCCTCGTGGAATTCCGATAAAGGGATCAACTCAGCGAAGGGCTTTTCCTTGGAAGTTCTTTGGATCGAACGGGCCAATTGTGCGATCGTTCCGCCTTGAAATATCAACGATAAGGGTAGTGTGGCTTTGAATCGTTCATTGATTCTTGCGAACAGCCTAACGGCCAGCAAGGAGTGTCCACCGAGTGCAAAGAAGTTGTCATGGATACCGATACGATCGATTCCCAGTGCTTCGGACCAGATCTGCGTAAGCTGAACTTCGATGGAGTTGCGAGGCGGGGTGTAGTTGTCATGCAGACCGATATCTTGCTGCTGGGGAGCTGGTAGCGAGCGTCGGTCGCACTTACCGCTTGGGGTCAGCGGCAAAGCATCGAGTTTGACAAAAGCGGCTGGGATCATGTACTCGGGTAGTTTCGAGCCCAAGTGCTCGCGCAAGGAGGCCACACTCGGATGATCATGGGCTTTGGAGGTATAGTAAGCGACGAGTTTTTTATCCCCGGGGCGGTCTTCACGAAGCACGACGACCGATTGACTGATCTGGGGTTGTTCTGAGAGGATCGACTCGATCTCACCGAGTTCGATCCTGAATCCTCGAAGTTTGACTTGATGATCCATTCGGCCCAGATACTCAAGATTGCCGTCCGAGCGCCAACGGCAGAGATCTCCGGTACGGTAGAGTTTCGAATCGGGATCCTTTGAGAAGGGGTTTGGAACAAACCGCTGGGCAGTTAGGTCAGGACGGTTAAGGTATCCATGTGCAAGTCCATCTCCACCGATGTATAGTTCGCCAGGGACTCCGATTGGTACTAGTTCCCCACCGGAGTCCAGGACGTAGACTTGTGTGTTAGATATCGGACGACCAATACAATGAGACGGAACCGATGTATTGGATTGGATAGAAGTTGAAAGAATTGTAGTCTCGGTAGGCCCATACAGATTCCAAGCACATCGGCATCCATTGATCAATTTCGAAGCAACTTCACTCGAAAGCCTTTCTCCACCGGTCAAGATTTGAATCGAAAGGTTTCCTTTCCATCCTGCATTAAACAATAGTTCGAGCCTTGAGGGCGTTGAGAAAAGGTAAGTCGGCGTTCGGGACTTTAACCGAGCTATCGTGGCATGAGGATTTGAGGAGCATTCGCGGGATGCGACATCTACGATGCCACCACTAACCAGAGGCAGCAGCAATTCCAATAGTGAAATATCAAAACAGGGTGTGGTAACACTTAGCAAGGAGTCTGCGGCGGAGAAACCGACACGATTTGCGACATCAAGAAGCAGGTTTAGCAGGGATTGATGGCTAATGATTACGCCATTAGGGTCGCCTGACGATCCTGATGTAAATATCACATACGCTGGGTTGAGCTGTAATTGAATGATTCCCAATGAGTTTGAATCAAGATGGTCGTTTTCAAATTCGACCTGATCGATCAAAACGACTCCACCGTGCATCACAGGTAGAGCGTCTGCTAGACTCGAATGAGTCACCAAGTGGGTCAGGTGGGATAAACGGATCATCCTTTCGAGTCTTTTTGCTGGGTAATCTGGATCCAGGGGGACATAGACTGCACCAGCTTTGAGGATAGCCAGGATGCTAACGACCAGATCGAGTGAACGATCAAGGCACAGTCCCACAGGGGATTGGGGATTGACACCTTGGCTTTGCAGGAATCGTGCCAAGCGGTTTGCGCGGGCATTGAGTTCTGAGTAAGTCAGTTGCTGATCTTCGAAGACAAGAGCTACTGAGTCGGGGTTGCGATCCACCTGAAGCTCGAAGAGTTCATGGACACACAGATGCTTTGGATACTCAGCGTAGGTATCGTTGAATTGGTGTATGAGTTGATCACGTTCAGACTGGCTCAGAATCGAAATACCAGAGATTGGGACTTGAACGTCAAGCGATACCACGGATAGAACATGAAGTAGGTGACCGATCAATCGCTCTATCGATGATTGATCCCACAAGTCGGTTTTGTAATCGACTTGTCCGCGAAGGCAATCTGCGGGTAACTGCTCGAAGGAGCTTCGAATGAAGAGGGAAATATCCGCGTCATCATTTCCAAATTCGTTACCTAGATCGGTCCTAGAAATGGAAGAGGAATCGCAAAGGAATCGGACTTTGCATTCAGGGACAAACGGGCTACCCTGGCTTTTAGGGAAGTCAATTTCAGTGAGATCTGTCCAGAGTTTCTGGCTGTCGATGAAGACATGATCTTGACTTGATAAATGGTTCGCCAATTCCAGGAAAGACAGCGAGGGATTTGACAGCCTAGGTTCCTTGTGTCCTGAGTATCGGGATAGAGTCCACTTGAATGCGGCTAGAAGCAAAGCGGCAATTTCGATACCGTGCGATTGTGAAGTTTTTTTAAGGTTTGCGGCGACGTCGGCGGGTATCTCGAAACGACGACGGTCGAGTGAGCTTGGGCGGGCCAGACAGCCTTCGGTGGGGTTGCTTACAGTACACTCATTCCTGTGAGCATCGGCTACAGAATGAGACTCAACATCGTAATCATCCATTGCAAAGAATCGGATTTCTATCCATCAAAAGTTACTAAGTCGTCGTGTTGGGGGGGTCAATCTAATTACGCAACGGAAAAAGTCAAACGAGCTAGGTATCTCAGAAACTCATGACTCAGTACAATTTGTTCAATCGGAAGGGGCAATGCCGTCCGAGCCTGTTTTTGAATCCAATTGGCTAATGCAGCAGGGTTAACAATGATAAGCCTTAGGAAATGGACATCGGTGGTTCTTCTTGTGTGCATCTTGCCGATCTTCGGAGATGCTGGCGAAGGTGAACAGTCAGATGCAACCGTCTCGATCGGCGGCAAAGTCAATCGATTGGTGTTCAAAGACATCCGAGGAGTGAATCGTGAGCTTTCTGAGCTTGGAGAGCACAAGGCTTATGTTTTTGTTTTCGTGACATCGGATTGCCCGATTGTAAAGAAGTCACTCCCAAAGCTACTGCAGCTTTATCGAGAGTTTCAATCCAGAGACGTTCAGTTTGTCTGTGTCAATGTAGGAGCCAATGACACCCTTCGAGACGTGGCAAGCCAAGCACTCGAATTACAAGCCCCCTGGCCATTTGTGAAAGACTACGAGGCTCAAGCGGCCAAGACTCTAGGCATCACTCGTACACCCCAAGTCGCTGTCCTAAACTCGAACCGCGAGTTGGTTTACCGAGGCCGAGTCGATGATCAATTCCGTCTGGGAGGTTCCAAACCAAACCCTTCCCGAGATGATCTTAAACTCGCCATCGAAGAATTGCTTGCAGGCAAGAACATCAGTGTTCCCGAAACGACTGCAGATGGTTGTGCGATTTCAACCAAACCGCCACCTTCGACTCCAATCCAATCGAATCTCAATTACCAACAACATATCGCACCGATCATCCTCAAGCACTGCACCAATTGCCACCGCGAGGGAACCGCCGCTCCATTTTCGCTCCTAAACCCTCAAGATGTCATGGCCCATTCGGAGATGATCCAGGAAGTCGTGCGCGATGAAACGATGCCCCCTTGGTATGCCAACAAGCGTCATGGCAAGTTCCAAAACGACCGATCCTTGAACGACCAAGACAAGCAGATGTTGCTCGAATGGCTTGCCTCCGAACGATCGATTGGATCTGCAGATGCCGCGCCAGCACAACCTCAGTTCGAAGAGACTCCTTGGCGCATTGGCACTCCAGATCTAATCATCACCACCCTTGAGCAACACACCGTTCCGGCGACCGGATTTGTTCCCTACAAGTATGTGGTTCTGCCGCATGTCTTCTTGAGCGATACTTGGGTCAGCGCCTTTGAGATCCGTCCCATGAATCCTGCTGTCGTGCATCATTGCAATATGGCCTATGCAACCTCTCAAGGAGCCAGCGAAGAGACTTTCATTACAGGATATGTGCCGGGAGGTCAGCCGATGGACTTGACCAAGTTCGACAACGGGGTTGCTTATAAACTTCCTGCAGGATCCGCTCTTGGGTTGCAGATCCATTACACCACGACCGGTCAAGAGCAGAAAAGCAGGATCCAAGTCGGATTGCGATTTCCTCGCGAGAACGTCCGTAAGCAACTTTATCATTTTGTGTTAGATCCCCGGGGTTGGAAAATACCGCCTGGTGATCCAGCCTTTCGGATCCAATCATCCCACCAACTCAAACGCGATGCGGATTTACTTGGGATTTTTACCCACATGCATGTTCGAGGTCGCGATATGACTTTTTATGCCTGTGACCCTCAGGGAGGTCGTGAAACGCTCCTTCAGATTCCAAATTACAACTTCGAATGGCAGCTAGGATATGAGATCGCACCTGGTAGCAAGCTTTACCCCAAAGGGACCAGAATCGAGGCGATTGCACATTTCGACAATTCCAGTTTCAACCCTTATAACCCTGATCCCAAAGCGACCGTCGAGTACGGCCCTCAAACCGTTGATGAGATGTTCAACGGGTTCGTTTTCTATGTGGATCAGAACGAGTCGTTAGACATCCAGGTGGATCCAAAGACTGGGCGTGTCAAGAAGAAGTAGTTGGCAGGAGTGCTTGGTGGAATACTTGACACCATTCCCGGGCGGCATCTGCCCAGCTACGCTCTTTCATCTTTTCAAATCCAGCTAGTTGGTTAGCTAGTATGCTACTTCGGTTGCTTTCTAATAAGCCAACTGCATTGACAAAACTACTGGTTGATTTTGGATCAAAAAAGATTGCATCGTTTTGCATTGCGGCAAGTTGTTCGCGCAGGGAGGGGATATCTGAGGAAAGGATTGGGCAAGAGAACCAAAG
>JAGWZB010000321.1 GCA_018969045.1 Planctomycetota bacterium
TGGCGATGCTATCGTGCAACCGGTTCCCCGCATACACATAGCGCCCATCGGGGGAGACGAGTATCTCCGAACAAAAATTACTCCCCGCATACCCTGCAGGTAGCGTGCTTATCGTCTGCTTGGCACTGAGCCGTCCGACTTTCGAATCCCAATCAAAGACCACTACCGTTGAACCTTCTTCTTGGATCGAATACATCCATTGCCCATTGGGATGAAAATGAAAGTGCCTTGGACCATCCCCCGGGGGCAAGGCCACGTAAGGTTCTTCGGCGGGACTGAGTTTGCCGGTAGCAAGATCGAATTTCCAAATAAAGATTTTATCGAGTCCCAAATCAACATGCAGGACGAATCTGCCTGTGGGGTCGGTGCTGATTTGGTGAGCATGGGTTCGATCGTGGCCACTAAAAGCGAAACTGCCCGTGGCAGCATGCACGGCTCGCGTCGGCCCGATCTCTCCGGAATCAACTTTCACATCGGAGGCTGGCCCGAGCGTGCCGTCTTGGAGGATCGGTAAAACGGCGATCGAACCGCCAAAGTAGTTGGCGACCAGCACGTATTTTTGGCTTGGATGAACGGCGATATAGGTCGGACCGGCACCTGCAGAATCGACAGTGTTCAGGTGCTTTAGTGCTCCTGTCTTGCGATCGATCGCATAAGAACTAACCGTGCCATGCATTTGTTTTCCGTCTCCTGATCCGTTCGTCAGTTCGATGCGGTCGGTTTCGTTGGCACTATAAAGGATTGTCTGAGCCGCATTGGTTGCAAGGCAACTTGGGCTCGTCCCTAGCACCAACTCGCCCCTTTGGCTCGCTTGTCCGGTCTTGCGATCGAGTTCGAAAATATGGATCCCACGACCGTTTCCTGGTGGAAGGTCGACTTGGGTCGGCAGTGTGTCTTTGAGCGGGGAACTAAACGTTCCAATATAAGCCAACAAAGGTGCTTTGGACTCCTCCGTATTTTGAGCCAGCGCAAGAGTAGACGATGCCAACATCCCGCATGCGGCAAGCAGCAAATTCATCGCCCCGTCGCTTCGCATCCCTTGGATGCCTACGTTAAAAAAATATCTCAACACGGATTACCCCAGTCTGTGGATGTGGATTTCATCGCGGTCACGAAAAGTGCAAGCAAGACCCATTATATTCTTTTTGGGCACTTAGTTAACCTGGGGATCGTCACGAAACCTTGCATGAAGAATCAGAACAAACTACGGCATCAATTCAAATGCCCATGTCTGTCACTTGGACTTTGCAAGTTCACTGAAGAAGCCATCAAGCTTCTGCAAATAGCCTCTGGTCATTGCATTGTTGTGATCGGCTCCTAGAACTGGCACGAACTGCTTGGGCTCGTTGGCAGCCTGAAACAACCTCTCTCCAAGAGCGTATGGGATCGTTTGGTCACGAGTGCCATGACTCAAAAGCAACGGGCCACGATAGGACTTGATCGCTCCGACCGAATCCAGTTTTTTTCGAGGTACCAACGCCGACAAATTGGGAAAATGGACATCGGCTACGTCCTTGAGACTAGAAAAGGTACTTTGAAGCACCAGCGCCTTTGGAGTAGACTTTGATGCCAACTGAACCATGATGGCCCCCCCGAGCGACTCACCCATCAATACGATCTGCGAGTCGTTGACCTGAGCTAACTCGCAGAGCTTCTTTCTTGCTGCAATCGCATCCTCGAGGGATCCTTGAACCGTCGGTGTTCCTTCGCTGCGTCCATAACCTCGATAATCAAACATAAAAACAGAGACTCGCAACTGTTCCTGGAGGTACTTTAGCCAATCGGCACGCGATGCGACGTGCCCGGCATTACCATGTGCAATCAGTACTACCTCTCGAGGATTTTCAGCAGGGCAGTACCAACCATGCAATTTCGTGCCGTCGGAAGACTCGAAGCCCACATCCTGAAACTTCAAGTCTTTAGGACTCCATTCACCATCGGGATACTTCGCCGGAAAAAACAAAAGCAACTCATCCAGGGATGGGGATTCCAAGGCGCGTCGGTCCGTCGCCTGTTGGGCTTGAGTCAGGCATCCAGCCAAATTCCCAAGAAAAATCAAGCAGGTTAAGGCGCATGAGATTCGGCTGAGCATCTTTATTTCTCCGTCTGGTTGCATGCAATTTTCGTCTTGAGCTGAGCAGCAAACCAACCACATGCAAAACACACCAGCGCACACAAAACCTCCAGCGGTATGCTCAATACCCCCGTGATGACAGACGCGCTGAGAGGATTTCCAACTCCAAAAGAATTCTTAGCGCGATCTGGGGCAAAAGCAAGTAAATAGAGGGACTCAATGCTTGCAGCCAATATCATCTGTACCCAGAAAACCCAAGCAACCCATCGAGCAGCGATGTGCTCTTTGACCCCAAACACCAACACCAACCATACCGACAATAGCACCTGAGCCGATATCAAGATGATCGGTGTCATCAACCAGTGATGTCGACAAAACCCCTCGGTCAGCAATCCGATGTAGACCACTCCCAGAAATATCATCCCAAGCGAATACTGTCGAGATTGAATCATGAGTCGTTTGCCATGATGTCCGGCTATTTCAGCAGAACCAAACTTCACACGAGGATCAGAAACGATAGATGGCTTCTTTGTTATTCATGAGCATGTGCGCAAGGGATCGATAAGCATCTTTCGGAGTCGCGAAATCGGGCGCGTGCACAAAACGATCCATCAATTCCAATTCCAAACTGGTTGGTTGCCTTGAAAAGGCCGACAACCACATGATACGGATCCGATCTGCATCGCTTGTGTGCTCTTGCAAAATCCGATCCGACCAACGGTCGGCCAATTGATGCACCAAAGGATCGTTCAGTAAAATCAACGATTGGGCGGGCACATTCGATACATTCCTGCGACCCATACTGCTAAAAGGACTCGGAGTATCAAATGTCAGCATCATCGGATTGAGAAAATTCCTGCGGACCTCCAAATACAGACTTCGCTTGCCGGCCCCATCGAGCGGACCGTTGCGTCCAGGTCGCCCTCGACCTTCGAGAAACTCCGTTAAATGAACAGGCACACTGGGTGATTCAAGCGATGTCCAACGGTGATCAAGCTGACCGCTGATGGCAAGCAACGTGTCTCGAATCGACTCGGCTTCCAGTCGCCTTACCCGGGCATGAGATAACCACTGATTGTTTGGGTCCTTCTGCCTCGCTAGCTCTCCGGATCTGGAGTCCTGCTGATACACACTCGATAAACAAATCGAGCGAATAAGCGATTTGAGGGACCAACCGCTTTGAATCAATTCCTCAGCCAACGCATCGAGCAACTCTGGATGGGTAGGCCTGCTACCCAACACGCCCAAGTCATCGGTCGTCGGAACAATGCCTCGCCCAAGCAAATGATGCCACAAACGGTTGGTGATAACCCTGGCCACCAACGGATTGCTCGGATCGACCAGTTGCTTGGCCAACGCCAGTCGGCCACTCCCGGGCCCCAGATACTCGCTTTCGACCCCACCCAGTGCCCGCAGATTTCTCCGGTGAACTTCCGAGCCGGGCTTGAGATGGTTTCCCCGAATCAAAACCGTGTCGTTGATCCCATCCCCATCCCGCATCGCCAACGCCAAATGAGAATGCCATGAAACTCTCTTTGCCGTTTCAGAGTCCATGTTCCTGACCTCCAAGGCCATAGCAGACAACCCTCGAATCGTCTCCTCAAGCGATGGATCGGACTTTGCCAAAAGCGAGGCAGGTTGATCCAGTAGTCCTTGAGTCCACGCTGCAGCTTGGACTTCTTCGATCAAGCTCAGTTGGCCTCCAGGTGCCTGGGCGGAAACCGCAAAGGCTTCGACAGCAAAGTCCCTAGCTCGGTTCCATAACTCCAACGAACCGGCCTGATCGATCGCCTCAGGTGGAGCAAGGGCCGGCGCCGGTCCGTCGATGATCTGAACCAGGGCAAAGGCTTTATCCTGAAGTGGCGAGAGTTCCAGATGGATCGTCTTTCCTCGGTATCGGTCCAACGACTGTGTCACCCATCGGTATTCATGATCCGGTCCCCCGTTTTCAAAGATCGTTTCACCGTGCAAAGGACCTGCGATCAATCGATGGGAATCCACGCTTGCAAAGGCTCTAAAAGAACCGCGAACCAAGTAGGACACCTTTCCTGACTTGACCTCGAACTTTCTTGTAGGCAGTATCTTGCCCGCCTCGTTGACTTGCGAATGCCTGTTTTGCCGATTCACACCATGGGAAGTCTGCGTCATCGGATTCCAAAAGGAATCTCGCTGAGCCTCAGGCAATCCCTGCACCTTCCAATTGGGAATTTCCGAAGCGGTCTGAGCTATCAACGTCAATGGTAGCTTTGGACCTAGTCCATAGATCACACTGTCGGATTGCCAGAGCCTCAAATCGGCGTGCCTAGCATCAAAAATTACCTTGTCGTCTTGAACCGATAACAGCGACGAAGCAATACGACTCTGGCTTGCAATCTGTTTGGTCGTCTCTGCCACCGCTTTCTCGATGGCTGGATTTGCTGTGAGATCCGCAAGTTCCATTCGACGGCTTTGCTTGACCAGTGATGCAGCAAGAGGCTTTGCTTGATCCTGGCTCTTCTGGAGATCGGCAGCTCTCTGCGGGGCGATCTTGCGATGCTCTAAATCTGTTTCAAAACGAACCAAACGGTAATCGCTGCTCTTAAGATACCCATACATCGCGTAGTAGTCGTCTTGAGCAATCGCATCAAATTTGTGATCGTGGCAACGGGCACAAGCCACCGTGACCCCAAGAAATGCTTTGCTGAACACATCGACCATGTTGTCGAAGCGATCGGTCTCGTCCTTGCGAGTATCGACCGGAGAGTGAACCCACTCACCAAGATGCCAAAACCCAGTCCCTAGAACCGATTCATTCCATCCGAGAGTCGGGTGCATTCGAGGGCTCTCCAATAGATCCCCTGCAAGATGCTCGGTGAGAAACTGATCATAAGGCACGTCGGCATTAAGCGCCCGGACAACGTAGTCGCGATAAGGCTCAGTCGAAGGGATATCCTCATCGAACTCATGCCCTCGCGATTGAGCAAACCTGACTAAATCAAGCCAGTGCCTTGCCCAACGCACTCCAAAGCCAGGATCCGCAAGTAGCGAATCTACCAATCGAGCGTACCACTGAGGATCGGTAGACTCGACCGCTTGACGGAGCTGTTGGGGCGTCGGAGGAATACCGATCAAGTCCAAGTAAACGCGCCGAACCAGAGTCGTCCGTACCGCTTGCTGGGAGGGTTCCAGACCATTCTGGCGAATTTTTTCCAGAACAAACGTATCGACCATTCCGCTTGACCATGGATCGAAGT
Source organism: Planctomycetota bacterium (assembly GCA_018969045.1). Taxonomy (GTDB): domain Bacteria; phylum Planctomycetota; class Planctomycetia; order Pirellulales; family Pirellulaceae; genus JBKCUI01. The sequence goes on from JAGWZB010000321.1 coordinate 5,308, forward strand.
CGATGTTCAAGCGGTCTGTTTTTACTCGAGGACTCCACACCCAGTGAGATTGTCTCCTTGCTTCCA
>JAGWZB010000322.1 GCA_018969045.1 Planctomycetota bacterium
AAAGTTCTTCCCAGACATGATATCCGCAGGATCGTATCCAGCTTGTCGGAAGTACTCGGGCTCTATGTCACTGATATGGAGAAAGCCATTGCGTCCGACCCCAAAGTCTACGAAGGCTGCTTGGATACTTGGCTCGATGTTGACAATCTTGCCTTTGTAGATATTCCCTACCCAATTGTTCTGACTAGTTCTTTCTGTGTACAGTTCCTCGAGAGTCCCGTCTTCGAGCAGTGCTATTCGGCACTCCTCAGCTTGGGATACATTGATCAGCATTTCCTTCTTCATCGAGAATGATTTCCTTTTGCATTGAATCTGTATTGATGTTGTGTGTCATGCTTGCAGCACGATTTCGGGCACGAGCCCTGCAAGTTGGTGCATCAAGAAAGCATCGACTTCGCGTGCGGTGCCTAACCTTAAGGCTCGCCACGCCATGGCTTCACACTGACCGAGCGTCACTGAACGGATGGCTTTCTTGATCACTGGGATCGTCGAGGAGGCTAAGCTCAGCGAGCGAATTCCCATACCAACTAAAAGTAATGCATAAGCGGGGTTGTTGCTCATCTCCCCGCAAACACTTGTGGATTTGCCGTGCTTTGAAGTGATTTCTTGCGTTTGCTTAATCAATCTCAGCACGGCCGGATCGCACGCTTGGTAGAGGTCCGCAACCGAATCATTGCTTCGGTCCACGGCAAGCGTGTATTGCGTCAAGTCGTTGGTCCCGATACTTACGAAATCGATTTCTTCGATGAATCGGTCCAACATGAGCACTGCGGCGGGCACCTCGACCATCATGCCCACTCGGATATTGGAAGGAATGCGTATGCCTTCGCTAGCCAAATCATCGGCGACGCTTCGAAGCAGGAATTTTGCGCTTCGATACTCGTCCAACGTAGTGACCATTGGAAACATAATCCAGCAATTGCCTGAACTTGCTGCCCTGAGTATCGCTCGGACTTGCACTCGAAACAGCGCTGGATTTCGCAAACTCAACCGGATGGACCTAAGCCCCAGGAACGGGTTGTTCTCGGGCTCAATCGGTCGCGACATTCCCATCTTATCGGCACCTAGGTCCAAGGTGCGGATTACCACAGGGCGACCTTGCATATCTCGCAGAACCTGCTGATATGCCTGAAAATGCTCCTCTTCCGTGGGCTCTTTGTCATGCCCAAGATACAGGAACTCAGTTCGGTATAACCCGACACCATCGGCACCACGTGCCAAACAGGCCTGGGTTTCATTGGGGAACTCAACGTTGGCCATCAACTCCACATGCACACCGTCAGAGGTCACCGCAGGCAGGTCCCTGAGCTCCGATAACTCGGTAAATATCGACTCTCTAGCGATCTGCCTTTGCAAGTACCGTTGCCGTGTCGGACCATCAGGCGAAACAAATATGCGGCCCAAATGACCGTCAATGATGACTTCGTCACCCGAGCGTATGTTGTGTAGAAAGTTACCAACACCCACCACCGCAGGGATTTCCATCCCTCGCGCTACAATCGCCGTGTGACCTCCAGGTCCACCCGCTTCTGTACAAATCGCAAGAACTTTCTCGGGATCAAACGCAGCGGTCTCGCCAGGTGTCAAATCATGGCTCACGACAATCGCCTCATGAGGGATCTCTTTCAGCGTCTGAGTCGGTTTGCCAGTTAGGGCTTCCAGCAGCGTTTGTTCGACATCCCGAACGTCGGCAGCACGCTCGGCCAAAAACGATGAACTGGCCTTGCGAAACGCTGCTGCGTATTTTGCGAATACTTCGCTAACCGCATATTCCGCAGCGTAGAGATTGTCCTTGATCAAGTGCTCCATTTCGGAACGCACATGTGGATCCAATAGCAACTGCTGCTGGGCAGAAAAAATCCCGCCAAGATCAGCCCCCCAACTCTCGGTCGTCGCCTTGCCCTTGGCCCCCAAAGCTTGGTGCGCTCTACCGACAGCTTCTACCAAACGATCCCATTCGCGCTGCGTTTCAGACCGGGATATCAAACATCGGGCGATGCTGTAGCCCTCTCGGTCAAATACGATCGCTTTGCCGATTGCTACGCCAGGTGATACTGCAATGCCTTGTAATTCCAGCATGCGAGGGTCAAGGGTCATCAAATTGTGAATCGAATAGACGCGTGATCGCTTCGATCGCCAAATCCGCATCCGGGCCCTGAGCCCGCAGCGTTAACTGCGTGCCCTGTGGTGCTCCTAAAGTCAATAAACCAATCATCGAGCGACAATCAGCAACCTGACCCGCCCGCTCCAACTCGATCTGACACTGGTAATTGGTTGCCGTCCGAACCAATTTGTCCGCCGGACGCATGTGCAAACCTTCCGCATTCTGTACCGTGACTACTCGGGTGATCATCGTAAACTCGCTCTACCCGCTAATTGCCACTGTGCTGGTCATCAGCTTCTTTGAGCAAGTCCAATATGTCCTTGGCCGTCTGCGATTGACTAAGAACCTTGCAAAACTGCTCGTCTCGCAACTGCCTAGAGATGTTCTCCAAAGCCCGCAAATGATCCCCAGGTCGATCCGGCGGAGAAACCAATAGAAAGAATAAACACGCTTTTTGGCCATCCAGCGATTCGAAATCCAGCCCCGCTGCACTGACTCCAACGGTCCCAATCAACTTCTTGACACCAGGATGCTTGGTGTGAGGAACCGCAACTCCCCTACCAATGCCCGTGCTACCAAGCTCCTCACGTCGCATGATCGCCTTGACGATGTCCTCTTGGTCTTTGGCCTGAATCTCACCAGCATCCACCAAAGCCTGCACCAATTCTGCAATCACTTCGTCCTTGGTCGTCGCCACAAGGTCGGCTTTGACCGAATTAGGCGCCACGAATACGGAAAACTTCATAGATCCTACTTGCCTTTTCAGAATACCTTTTTCTGGCTCAAGCCGCACTGATAACATTGATAACGTTATGTGTGCCTTGCATTGGGCCCACCCTTGTGGTCCGTCACTCGCTCTTTGTGCTTTCTAATCTGCTGCTCAACCTTGTCGATCGTTAAATCCAAGGCAGACACCACAGAACTCGACTCCGTCGCCGCAACAAAGTCCGGTGCATGCTCAGCCGAAACGTTGATCTCGACACTAGGACGGTCCAACTTCTCAAGGTCCACCGTCACCTCAATCGCATTGATCCGATCGAAAAATCGACGAAGCTTCTCAACCTTCGCCGCGATAATTTCTTGGTCTTCGCTTTGAATGTGCCCATGACGGGTCGAAATGTTGACTTGCACGAGTTAACTCCCAGATCGCAGATTGCCAGAGTAGAGTCACCTACGAGAGCCGCTTATGGCTAAGTGGCAGTGACTAAAGGGTGCCAATTTCCTCACCCATTGTACCTGTTGTGCCCTATGCCAGAAATCCCAAACCAATGTCCAAGCCGATATTCAACCCAACACCCTCAAAGATCTTACCGCAAGCCTATCGAACATCTCCTCAAGGTCAATCAACACCGTCAATCAACCCCCGAGAAATGCCCAAACCACCCGAAATTCCCAATAAAGACCCCCAAAGGACCGAATTAATCGGGGAAAATCGGATTTCCCAACTAAACATGAAAAACCTTAGAGGTACTCAAGGGTTTACCTGTTTCCAGTTCCTTCGTGTCTATACTAGAACACCAAGTCGCCGATTGCCTCAAAGTTTCGTTGATTTATTCACCCGGATCCCTACCATGCCGATCAGAAAAATTAATTCTGCGTTGATGGTTTCGCTGTCTCTCTCAACCATTGGACTACTGCAGCCAACCTCCAGCGCATTGGCACAACCACCCGGAATGTCGTTCGGTGGCGGGGGCCCACCCATGATGATCATGGGCGGCGGCTCGGACCGTGGAGGAAGCGATCGGGGTGATCGCGGTGACCGGGGCCGAGGTGGCAGTTGGGGCGGCGGCGGCTTCAGCGGCGGGTTCGGGGGAGGCGGTTTTGGCGGCGGTGGGTTCGACCCTTCGTCCTTCATCTCCCGTATGGATACCAACGGCAACGGCTCGATCGATCCAGAAGAAGCACAAGGTCCCGCCCGGTTTATGCTCGATCGTATGGCTCGAAACAACCCAAAGATCGACCTTTCCAAACCCATTCCAATCTCGGTAATCACAGAGTCTTTCCAAGCCATGAGGAGCGGTTCTAGCTCCTGGGGTGGTGGCGGATCTTGGGGAGGATCCTGGGGAGGCGAAAACTCGGACGAATCAGTCGCAGGCTCCTCAAGTGGATCGTTGGTCCCTGGCTTTGGCGTCAAAATGGAAAAAGTCCCCGTTCCAGGTTTCGGTGCTGCCGGCAAAGCCGCACCCACCAAAGTAGAAGACCAAGACCTCAGGGATGCCGAGGAACGCATGCGCCGCTACGATCGGAACAACGACGGCAGTATCGATGAAGCCGAATACCGTGAAACCCGATGGACCGAACAGATGTCCCAATGGGATACCAATAAAGATGGCAAGCTGACTCGTGAAGAAGTTGCAGTACGGTACGCTCGACGCCGTCTATTGAGCAGCAATCAATCCTCCCCAGACCAATCCAGAGGGGGTTGGGAATCTCGAGGTCGAGGTGATTCGCGCGGAGACGCTCCACAAGGTGGTGGACGAAACGATGGGGATCAAAAATCCACCGGAGTTCCACACCCATTCGAAAAACGAGCCAGCTTTAGACTCACCGATAATTCCGGTAACAACATCCGCCCATCGGGTGTTCCCGAATGGTTTGTTCGCGACGATACCAACATGGACAACCAAGTTTCGATGAACGAGTTTTCTCGCAAGTGGGACGCATCGACCCTCGAAGACTTCTACAAGTTCGACACCAACCAAGACGGCTTCATCACGCTTAAAGAATGTTTGGCCGCCGTCAAGAAAGGGTACTTGAAAGGCTCAAGCTCAAGTGGAAGCGTCGCGGCTTCCGACGGCACAGGATCGATGTCTTCGGATCCGACTCAGTCGGCCGCCTCTGGTCCCTCAGGCAATAGCACCAGTTCTTCAGCTTCACCTGCCTCTGGCTCCTCATCCAGTGGATCAGCGGCCATGGATGATCGCATGAAAGCTTTCGCCAAACGGTCCATCGAACGGGCGGACAAAGACAAAAACGGTTTCCTAACCCCTGACGAATTCAAATCGACCAGCGGGCCCAAGTTCGAAGATGTCGACAAGGACAAGAACGGGAAAATTGATCTGGATGAATACATCCTTTACCGTAACGCCCGCTAACTCACTCCGAACCTTCCTAAGTTCTATCCAACCTATGTCGATCCATCCACGCGAGCCCTCTAGGCTCAGTCCCCTTGTCCATGCGTTCCTTTTCTCAGTCGCGTTG
>JAGWZB010000323.1 GCA_018969045.1 Planctomycetota bacterium
GGCTCGACGGTTTGGAAAACCTTGAAAGCCGAAAATCGTTTGGGAATAATTCGAGGAACTTTGGAACATCCGCGAAACCCTTTGGCCATTTTGTAGTTTAAAGGTCGGCAGTTTACACAATGCATAATCCTACGGAATCGAAAGCTAACAACGACTTCATGGCACTCGAGCAGATTGCAAACGAGCATGGGCTTATTGCAGCCGCCCGAGAGCTAGTGGATCGAATGAGACAACAGAAGTTGTATCCGGAGTTGTTCGAGGCTCGTAAGATGTTGCATCGAGTGGAGCTGGGTTTGCCTCCAGTGCATGTCGATAGCATCGGCTCACACGGAAACAAATCGGCAGCGACCAAGATTGAAACTAGTGTGCAGGACGAGTTGGACAAGCGTCTTTTGGATGCGTGTCGCGAAGTCGGCGGAGGGTTGATGCGTTCGGGTCGGTTGCAAGAGGGTTGGATGTATCTGCGGGCTGTAGGCGATGATGCATTTGCATCGGAGGCGATGTCGCAGATCGAGCCGACTCAGGATAACTTGGACCTGTTGCTCAATCTCTACGTGCACGAAGGGATCAACATTGGCCGTGGTACCGATCTGTGTTTGAAGATGCGGGGTACGTGCAATACGATCACCATGCTTGATTCGATCGTCGCGATGCGTGGACGAACCGATCAGCAAGCGGCGGTGGAGGCTTTGGTCAAGCATGTTCATCAGGAACTGCTTGCGAATTTGATCGCCGATATCAAGAGGCGTAAGCCGGATGTGCAGGAGCCTAGTGAGCAGACCATCGGTGCTTGGTTAAGTCTAGTGCCTGGTTTGCTGCGCGATGGAACGTATCATCTGGATACAACCCACTTGGCTTCGACGGTTCGATTCGCACGCGTTTTGGATGATCCGCAAGTTTTGAGACTTGCAGCCGATTTGGCTGAGTATGGTCGTCAGTTGCATGCGCAGTATCAGTACTCGAGCGAAGAGCCATTTGCAGACCTTTATCCGATGAGTCTGGCATGGTTTCGCGCGTTGCTGGGAGAGCATGTCGAAGCGGCCTTGAGAGTCTTCAGGCAAAAAGCGGAGTCGTTGGATTTGCAGGAGCATGGTTCGATCGGAATCGAGACTTATGCCGATTTGCTCGCGAGGATTGGGCGGCCCGGTGAGGCAGCCAAATACTTGATGCGTTCAATGCCTGAGGGGATGCGGCCGTTTGGCGTTGCGCCTTCACTCATTGAGCTCTCGAGCGCTTCGGGCGAGTACGAGCCGATGAAGGATCATGCCAAGCAGCGTGGGGATTTGATTGGTTTTGCTGCAGCGGTATTGCAGAGCCATCACAAGTCCCCGTCCAACTGAGCTTGACCCTAATACCCTGCCAACTGCCTTGTACCGTGATGCTGACAAGGTTTCTCTTACAACAGGGTTTTAGGGTTTCAATATGCCTACTAAGGTTTTATTGGTTGAAGACGATCCAGCTCTCTCTGACGCAGTGCGCGAAGGGCTCACGGATGAACATATCGATACGGTTGTCGTGTCGAATGTCAAGGATGGCTTGGAGCAGATTCGTACGCAAAGACCCGACGCAGTGGTGCTCGATCTGATGCTTGCTGGCGAGTCGGGTTTCGACCTATTAAAAACCGTGCGATCACAACGGGATCAAACGCCGATTCTGATCATCAGTGCCTTGGGCACCACCGAGCATCGGGTCCATGGATTGATGGCCGGAGCTGATGATTATTTGGTCAAGCCCTTTGAGCTCAAGGAGCTCCATGCCAGGATCGTTGCCAACATCCGCAGGAACCAGCAGCAAGAAGGACCGGTCCTGTCGTTTGGTCCGTTGCGATTGGAACTGACCACCCGCAGAGCCTTTCGAGAAGGAAGGGAGTTGCGGCTATCACCCACCGAGATTTCCCTCTTGGAACTCTTCATCCGACACGAGAACCAAGTCCTTTCTCGGAAGATGCTTTATCACCAGTTGTGGGAGAGCAATTGGGAGAGCGAAACGAATGTGATCGAGGTGCACATCAATCGGTTGCGGAGCAAGGTCGATCGCGGGTTTACCAAGGCGCTGATCCACACGATTCGGGGGCGAGGATACATGCTTTCGGAGAATCCTCCCCAAGGGGCTAAGTATGCTGACGAGCAAAGCTCTGATGGCGAAAGCTCGATCGCTTCGTAATCGGTACCATTCGATGTTCGCTTGGTCCAATCTTAAAATGACAACCAAAGCGGCGATCATCCTGGTCCTAGCGACTTGGTTATCTGCCGCGACGATCGGTTTGGTCTCACGAGCCTCTTTTCAATGGCTTGTGGTTTCTCAGATCGATCGTGAGTTGATCGATGTTGCCAAGGATTTTCACGCAGTCTTGAGCAATGAGTCGTATCCTTTCGATGAGCTCAGGGCTGGGCGTTGGAATCGGCGTGTTTCGATCCATCCGGTTTATAGGCACTTTTTGAACCTGATCGACGAGGATGGCAAGACGCTATGGAGTTCGATCAGTTCACCCGGAACGATAGAAGGGGTCAATCGCAACGACCAAGCGATCCAGGAGGTCGGTGGATTTCGGTTGGTCAATCGCCAGCTTGAGTTCTTGATGCTGGATCCTTCGGCACCCAATGAAAAGCGATACATCGCCAAGCCGGCGACGTTGCAGGTGGGTTGCCCAACGGACTTGGTGTCTTTAGCGATGCAGGAACTCAACGGATGGATTCTGCCGCTGGTGGGCGGATTGGTTTTGCTGGTGCCGCCCCTTGCCTGGCTGGTCGCAAGATGGCTGCTTGCACCCTTGCAGAATTTGGCTAAGCAGACCGATCAGATTCAGGTGACCGAAGATGGTACGATCCATCGAAATGGGAACCGGGACGAGATCGATCGCCTCGCTTCGACGATCAATGGACTGTTGGAAAGGACTCGAAGCCATGTGCGGAGCAACGAGGACTGGATTGCCAATTCGGCTCATCAGTTACGAGGTCCTTTGGCGGCAATCATGAGCAACGTCGAAGTCGTTTCGAATCGGATCAGCGATGGCAAGACTGGGGAGATGCTCGAGAAGGTGGTCATCGAGTGCAATTATCTTAATAAGATCGTCAATCAACTGTTGCTCTTGGGGGAAGTCAGTTCTGAGAATGGTTCTGCCACCAAGCAACCTGTGGCTTGGGAGCGTCAGGTCACACAAGCGATGGATTTGTTTGAAGCGTTGGCAAGTGAGAAAGGGATACAGATCGAATTGACCAAGTGCGAGCCGGCGGTGGTCAATGCCAACCCGGTCCATTTGCGTTTCATCGTCCAGAATCTGATCGAGAATGCGATCAAGTACACCGAATCTCGAGGACGGATTTGGGTAAGTTTGTCCAGCGATACAACCAAGGGGACTTGCCGATTGGAAGTCAAGGACACTGGGATCGGGATTTCGAAAGCGGATCAGCAGAAGATCGGCAATCGATTTTTTCGCAGCAACACTGGACGCAATCCTGCGACGACACCTCGGGGATCGGGGTTGGGGCTGAGCATTGTGCTTAATATTGTTGAGTCGCTAAGGGGGACATTTCAGCTTGAGAGCGAGTTAGGTCAAGGCACTACGATTACGATTGACTTGCCGACGGATGCTCTTTCTGCAGAGTCGCTCAAGCCTATTGGATCCAAGGGGAGTTGGTTGAAGCACAACCGCATCTAGGGGAACGGTATCGGTTAGTCGTGGACCTGGGGGTCCTTGGTGTTACGAAACGGCAGGAATGAAATCAGCAGGGCAGACAGGGTGCTGGTAACTGCCAGGAATAGCAGACCGTAGTGATACGATTGAAGGGTTTGTTGGACTTTTCCCATCACAAACGGGCCGAGGAAACCACCGAGGTTTCCCACCGAGTTGATCATGCCTACGCTGCCTGCGGCGGCTGAGGCTGTAAGGAACAGGCTCGGTAGGGCCCAGAAGGCGGGCATGTAGGATTTCATCCCGGCGGCAGCGACGGTAAAGCAGAGGATGGTCGCCCATAGGGTTCCTTTGGTTTGCGTGGCAAGGACCAAGAAGACCGCACCGATGACCACTGGCAGGACGGAGTGCCAGCGTCGTTCTTGGAGTCGATCTGAGGACCAACCGATGAACAGTTGACCTGGGATGACCAGGAGCGAGGGGATCATCACGATTTGGGCGATTTTGGAGGGCTCTAGATTGGGATACCACTCTTTGAAGACGCTTGGGAGAAACAGTTCGATCCCATAGTTGGCCGTGACGATACCGAAGTAGGCTGCCGAGAGCAGGAGGACTTTGGGGCTGCTGAGGGCTTGCATGACGCTCATGTGCCCTCTTTGTTGATGGAGGGCTTTTTCTCTAGCCAATTCGGATTCCAGGGCATCGCGTTCTCGGGGTGTGAGCCACTTGGCCTGGTTGGGCCGATCCGTCAGGCCGATCAGAACGTAGATGCCAAAAAGCACTGCGGGGATGCCCCAGATGATGTAGATCCATTGCCAACCTTTGAGCCCAAAAACGGCAGGATGGGTGATGGTCTGGCCGTCGACCACGACGGTCCTTCCGATATCGATGAACCATTGGGAGACCCATGGGCCGATGATCATGGCGACCGGTGAGGCGATTAGAAAGTAGGAGATGGCTCGGGCGCGATCTTTCTGGGTGAACCAGTGGCTCAGGTAAACGATGACGCCAGGAAAAAAACCGGCTTCGGCAACACCCAGCAGGAATCGTACGGTGTAGAAGTGCATTGGTGTTTTGACGAAGGCGGTCATGGCTGCCATGATCCCCCAGGTGATCATAATTCGGCAGATCCACTTGCGAGCGCTCCAGCGTTCGACGATCAGAGAGCCTGGGATTTCCAGTAGGAAGTAGCCCAGGAAAAAGATACCTCCTCCGAAACCGAACACGGCCGCGTCGAACGACGGCATGTCCTCTTCCATCGTCAGTTTGGCGATCGCGACATTGTTGCGATCGATGTAGGCGATGATGTAGCAAATAAAGAGGATCGGGATCAGGCGCAAATAAGCTTTGAGTCTGGCTGAGTCCAACGCTGCTTGGTGAGCGGGGTCTGACTGGCGGGGCTCTGCAGGCTGGGAGGGAGTTTCGTAGGAAATGGTAACACCTAAGAAGAGCTAGAGAGGAAAGTAGGTGGCAGGGAGGAGCGGACCAACTAGGATTATAATAAGGACCGTCGCGTTGTCCCAGGACCGTTGGCCGAGAGTGCCTAAAACCTATTGGAACTGCGCATCGTGCATAAAAAGCAAGTTCTCCATGAGTTTTTGTTGCTCATGGTCCGGTTCTTTTGCGCTGGGCATGGATTCATAGAGAGCAAAAAAACAAT
>JAGWZB010000324.1 GCA_018969045.1 Planctomycetota bacterium
GTAAGCACGATCTCGAAGCTCGCTTTCACCAGTACTACCAAAAAATTTCTCGATGTCGGCTGTGGATATGGTTTCTTTAGCGCCGAAGCACTTCGGCAAGGTTTCGATGTACAGGCCTTGGAGCTAGCCACCAACGAGCGCCGCATTGCACAGGAGCTGACGGGACTAGAACCTGTCGCCTCATCGTTTGAAGATTATCAGTGCCCCGCTGGCTCGCTGGGAGTGGTCTTGATGAGCCAGATACTCGAGCACGCCTTGGACGTGAACTTATGGGTTGCCAAATCGCGTGAATTCCTCGCCAAAGATGGAATTCTGGCGATCGCGTTGCCAAACTACGGCAGTTTCTTTCGTAGACTGCTTCAAGAGCGAGACCCATTTGTGTGCCCGCCAACCCATTTGAATTTTTTCAATCCACATAGCTTGAGCAAACTGATGACCAAGCATGGCTTTGTCATCGAGAAAATAGAATGGGTCTCAAGGCTTCCGAAATCGACTTTTGAACGGCGTGTACCTAGCGTTGCCAAGCCCCTGCTACCGGTTGTTCATTTAGGCACTCGCATGTCTTTAGGACTCATCGACATGATGCGACTAGGAATGATCATCAGCATTTACGGTAGAAAAACAACTTAGCGAACTTAGTGCGTATCTTGAATCAAGGGCGTATTGAGGACCGGGCGATGGTGTTGAGCTAAGATCGCTTTGACTTTGAATCGTTGGGATCGGGTTCCCTCCATGGCAAAAAACACGACACGATCGATCCCCAATTTTTTCCAGTGCGGATTTGTCATGATCGATTCAATCTGCTTTCGCATGTCGTCCGCTTCGCTTACGTAGACTGCGGTGTCTTGTGAAAACAGAACGTAAACGCCTGAGAATTCCAGGTGCCAAGGATTTTCATCAAGCCGCAGCTGAGGTAGCTTCTTATGCTGGCTGATCCATTCCTCGCGTTCCTTGGCGGCTGGTTTAGAAGCAACCTTGGACCTTTTGCAGATCTCTAGTGCTGTAAGCCGATACTCCAGCGAGCCAGCAACGCTTGGTGAAGGACCATAAAGTTCCGTCAAGCGATCCAATTCAGAAGCGAAATCCGGGCTCAAAAGAATCTCATGCAAGGTCTTATGATAATCGATCTCGATCAATCGCAATGCTACTTCGCTTGCATGGCTGATGGAATCGAAAAGCGACCGATCGATTCGAACTTCCGGTTTGGTGGGCGTAGGCAGCTTGCCCTCTTTATCCAGGTCCAAAAGGTAACGATTCCATACCTCCGCGTTTGCGTCTAAGCCTTGCTCGTTACAAGATCGGATGAAGTCACGATTCAGCGTTGCATTGCATAAAAGGTACTCGACGCTGTGACCCTCGGCAATGTTCAGATAGGTATCGATAATCGTCTTTTCGGTCTTGTCATCGAATGGCTTAGGCCTCTTCTTGCCCTTGGCGGTGCTCGGAGCGCTTTCGATGGGATCTTCTGGACCGTCGACCAAATCCCCGACTTGTGTTTTCTCCAGACGCTTCCGGATCTTATCGGCGTACTCGGGTGAAAGTTCGAAACCCATGAATTGACGCCCAAGTTTCTTTGCGACGCACAAAGTAGTACCGCTGCCACCGAAGGGATCTAGCACAAGGTCTTGAGGGTTGCTCGATGCGCGGATGATCCTAGCCAAGAGTTGCTCTGGCATTTGGCACCCATGAAAACCCTCACGCTCTTTGAAGGTGCCAGCCACTCGAGCAAAGTACCAAGTATCGTGGCTTGGACCAAAACTTTGGGGGGCATCCTGTGGGCGTGTAATCCAAGTGTTGTCAGGTAGACGACCATTAGGATTAGCTCTCGCATCGGCATAGACCAATTGTCGAGCCGACTGGACGCGGATCTGAGGATTGAGCCGATTGAAAGTGAATCTACTGGTGTCTTTAGTAAAGTGAAACAAATGGGTATGCGATCGACTGAATCCTTTGACGCAGTTGACACCAAAGGTGTAGTACCAGATCACCCAACTGCGGCAATGGAATCCGATTTTCTTTGCCTCAATTTTTAACTCGGCTGCATACTCATCTCCGATCGCAAGCCAGAACGTACCATCGGGCTTGAGAACCCGATGAATTTGACCGATCCATTTTCGGCTCCAGTCCAGATAATCTTCCTCTTGCTTCTTGTCATCGTAGACATCGTATTTATAACCGATGTTAAACGGAGGGTCGGCAAACACTAGATCTACCAAGCCAGCATCGAGCGAACTTAGCAGTTCCATGCAATCGCCCTGGTGCAGTTGATTTTTTGGAAGTGTCACAGCGTTCCCTATTGCTAACCGAGAAAAATCTAAGAAGTCATCGAGCAATCAGTTTACCAGCAACCGACGAAGCTTAAAACTTGAATTCAATTCGCCTTGTAGAGCACACCTTCAACGATGCAAGCTATCTGGATACTTTGCCGTCGATGGTGATTATCGAGGGAACCGCAAGCGATAGTTTTTTTGATCCAATCGGTAGCGTGCCGACTCCCAATCGATGACCAAATCCGTGGGAGAATCACTGAGCTCACGAATCAGATTCCCACGTCGCCAAGCAGGGGAATTCGAAGGTGGAACCCGCTTGGCTTTTTCAATTTCCCGATCGCTCAGCAGTGGTGGTAGTTGCAGTACATCGATCAGTTGAGCGTGATACCCTTGATCGGACAATTCATGGTATCGGATATCGATTTTTTTCTTGATGCTCCAATCGGTATTTTTATCCAGCTGCTGGATCAGCCAGAGTTTGCTGATCCAGTCAATCCTGCCTACTAGCAGCATCGGCGGTTGCCCCTGATTCTTCGGGATGGTGTCGATTTGATTGAGTGTCATTTGCCAAAGTTCAAGGATTTTCCACGCTTCGCTTGGGGCATCGGGCCTTTTGTCCAACCAGCTTTTGAGCGAACGCAGATACACCCGAGAAATCTCTCTGGCTCGGAACTCATTCCCCATGCGGTCCGGAACCGAACGCACCAGCATCCAGTCTCTTGCGAACTCGCGGGTTGCTTCGGGAACCGACCGCAATTGAATGACGTTGGGATCATCGGTCTGCTCGACCCAGTCCAAAACCAATGCTGTCGCACCGATTCGTAGCCACTGCGATTGCTGACAAAGCCCTGAGTCTCCGATCGCGATTTCGATCCTTTGAATGGGTTGAAATAATTGGGCGTACTGAGCGAAACTCCAATAAGGCTCTGACAATAGTTTTCGCAAAAGCGGATCGCACCGAAAAATGGGGCGTTTTCTGTCATAGCTGCCAAAGCCGATCACTCGATCAACATTCGACGCGCGGGAAGAAATCCAAAACCGACTTTCCGAATCCAAATGACCAGATCCGTCCAAGATGCTGCGACAGGCAAGAAACGCTGTCGCTTTTTTTCGATGGGGTCGCAAAGCAATCCCGATCAACAACCATCCAAAGATCCATACGATCGGGCTGTGCAATCGACGAAGCCCTGACGCAGCTAACATCCATTGCCATGGCTTCATGGGAAAACCAAGCAGTTGCTCGGAGTTTGCTAGATCCCCGATCCCAGAGGGGGTAGACTCGGGCTTCCAACTCGTACCCCTGAATGCACTAAGGACGATCGCCAATGCAAGCATGCATCCAAGCCAAACCAAGGCAAACATCCGATAGATCACAAGTGGCAGAAACAGAAACGCCAAGCCTAACCACCAAGCGATCAGCCACGGCCCGCTGGCAATTCTCATGTCATAAGACTCATGCTGCCCCAGGGTGTGTCCAAAGGCATCGCTGTTGGATTTGATCAGTGACCATTGATCTACCGGTCGATTAGCTTCCAGTGCCGCCTGCAAAATCCGTTCGTTTGCTAATTGATAACAAACGACTTGCCGAGGACTGAAGGTTTCTGGAGTTGCTGCTTCGATCAGAGCCGTCGACAGGTCAGCGGATCCTCCCATCTCCAGAGACAAGCTTGATCCGTTTGCCAGAAACCATCTCAGAGGATTCGAGCTCGGAGCGATCGGCAATCGACCTTGGATCGCCCGAAGCAGGGACGAGAACTCTCCCTGGGAGTCTTTCTTGGCATCCTTGGGATGTCGGCAGAAAAATTCGCATTCGAGTCCGAGGTAACGATGAAGCAGTTGCGGTTTATTCGCCGTTTTGGCCCGCGTCGACCTGCTCCAAATACTCTTGGACTTTCGCCTCTGTATCTTTCTCAACGAACTTCACCCAACTCTGCAGCTTATTGCCAATGGAGGTCGAATCCGAAATGTTGGATAGATCGTTGGGGGCTGTCATCTTCCCGGGAAGTTTTGTGATTTCCTCGCCAGAAGAGATATCGATTGTCTCCCTTTTCATCGATGCACCTTTGACAAGAAAATACTTAAGAGATCCGCGACGGTCCAATCGTTTCGGTGGTCAGACCTTTATTCTAAAGTCCCGGGTAGTTCCAAGCACTATCCGGGACCAAAAAATAGTCGACTTTCTACTAAGCACTTTCCTTGCGTTGTGGCAAGGACTTGGTTGAGCCGATTTTTCCGGTCTGCTCATCCAGATCGATCCTGTAGAGAGTCCCTTCTTCTTGCTCTGGAAGGTCGAACATGATGTCGATCATGATTTCTTCGACAATACTTCTTAGGCCCCGGGCCCCGACGCTCTTGGTATGGGCTTTTTTGGCGATGGCGATCAAAGCATTCTCGGTGAATTCCAGTTGGCAGTTTTCCATCCCAAAAAGGGCTTGGTATTGTTTGATCAGGGCATTTTTCGGCTCTGTCAGGACCTTGATCAACCCAGTCACATCCAAAGGTGCCAATGCAGTTACTACCGGGAGGCGTCCGACAAGTTCGGGAATCAGACCGAACTCGAGGATGTCGTCGGAGTGGACTTGTCCAAGCAGAGTTGCCACATCTTTTTCTTCCTTGACAGTGGAACCTGGTCCGAATCCGAGGGACTTTTTACCCAAGCGTTTGGAGATGATCTCGTCGATTCCGACGAACGTGCCACCGCAGATAAAGAGGATATTGGTGGTATCGATTTGGATGTACTGCTGCTCTGGATGCTTTCGGCCTCCTTGCGGGGGGACGTTGGCAACGGTTCCTTCGAGCATTTTCAGCAGCGCTTGCTGAACACCTTCTCCTGACACGTCCCGCGTGATCGATACGTTCTGACTTGTCTTGCCTATTTTGTCGATCTCATCGATGTAGAGGATTCCTCGCTGTGCTGCATCGATGTCGAAATCTGCGGCGTGCAGAAGTTTGAGCAAGAGGTTCTCGACGTCTTCG
>JAGWZB010000325.1 GCA_018969045.1 Planctomycetota bacterium
GCTACAACGCCCAAGTCAGCTTTCACTACAATCGCGATCAAGCAAGTACCAAATTCGACACCAACGGATTCCTCGTGCGCCCTGACCCCGTCGGTGTTTATGCACCGCACCAAGTCGATGCGTACTACTTGGGCTGGTCAGGTAATGGCCACATCAATCGCTACAACATCAGCCATGCTGCCTATTATGTCACTGGCCATGATCAGTTGAATCCTTTGGCAGGACAAGCCCAAGACATCAATGCATTCATGACGGCCATCGAACTCTCGTACGATCGGGATTGGGCTCGATTCCGCTGCTCCTACTTCTACGCCTCAGGCGACTCCGATCCAACCGACAATCAAGCCAACGGATTCGATGCGATCTTCGATAACCCGAACTTCGCAGGTGGGGAATTCAGCTATTGGAACCGACAGCAAATCAAACTCTTTGGAGTAAACCTGGTCCAGCGCCAAAGCCTCATCCCGAACCTTCGCAGTAGCAAATTCCAGGGCCAAACGAATTTCGTAAACCCAGGGATCCAACTCGTAAACTTCGGGTTCGACGCCGACCTAACGACCAAAGTCAAGTGGATTAACAACGCCAACTACCTTTGGTTCAACCACACGGCTCCCCTTGAAATCTACACGTTTCAAGGCAAGGTTCGCGACCAGATCGGTCTGGACCTCAGTTCGGGAGTCGAGTACCGTCCGTTGCTCAACAACAACATTATTTTTGTCAGTGGCATCTCCGGCTTAATCGTCGGAGACGGGTTTCGCGATTTGTACCAACCGCTCTACGGCAGTGTCCCGAACCTCGCTGCGGGATTTGTCGAAGCCACATTCGAGTATTAGAGGATAATCTCATGTCCCACGTTGGTCCTTGGGGCCGAACCGGCTCTACCGCCCCGGCAGTCGTCTTGGGCCTAGTATGTCTACTCTTTAGTTCCCATGCGTGTTTTGCTCAAACCGCAAAGCAGATCGGCGTGGGAACAGGGACCAAGTTCCATACGCCCAGCGTGCCTGCACCTGTTGGCAAGGACCCTTGGGGGCCGGCCCGCGCACTAGGGATCGCCGGCAACGAGTCTTATCCCATCCCGGACGATCTTTGCCATGTGGACATGTACCGCCAAAGCAAAGCAGACGCGACTTCAAAGAGCCTGTCCTGTGTACAGTGCCACACAGATGTCGGTAACATGCATCCCCCCAATACAGTCAATATCGGTTGCACCGATTGCCATGGCGGAAATGCCAACGTGTTTACCA
This sequence comes from Planctomycetota bacterium, assembly GCA_018969045.1. GTDB lineage: Bacteria > Planctomycetota > Planctomycetia > Pirellulales > Pirellulaceae > JBKCUI01. Next base: position 1,245 of record JAGWZB010000325.1, read on the forward strand.
AACAAAGTTCCCACGTTCAACCAAAATACCCAGCCCTTTGGCCAACTGCCGCCAATCCCGTGCGCACCTACGCACTGTTGAATTACGAAAGTCCCGAATTTGTTCGTTTCATGAATCCCGGTGACTTGAGAGTTGCTCACATCGCTTGCGGTCAATGCCATGCCAACGAAGTTCTCCAACTGCGCAAAAGCATGATGACCCACGGTTGCATGCTTTGGGGTGCTGCCATCTACAACAACGGTGGATCACCCACGAAATGGTCCAGTTACGGCGAAAGCTACTCCATGCACGGCCAGCCGCAACGGCTTCAAACCGTGCCCGCGCCAACGCAGTATGACATCGATCACAAGGGAATCCTCCCCTACCTGGACCCATTGCCTCGTTTCGAAGCTTCCCAGCCAGCAAACATCCTTCGTATCTTTGAAAGAGGAGGGCGGTTCCGGTCTGAAATAGGGATCCCCGAGCGACTCGAAGAACCAGGTCGACCGCGCGAACGACTCAGCAATCGCGGTTTGGGGACCGAGAATCGAACCGATCCTGTGATGGTCGGACTCCAAAAAACACGATTGCTCGATCCAACGCTGAATTTCCTTGGCACCAACGACCATCCAGGAGACTACCGATCCAGCGGTTGCAGCGCATGCCATGTCGTCTACGCCAACGATCGGTCTGAGATGGCTTCAGGGCCCTTTGCCAAGTACGGCAATCGAGGGCTAGCAGCTTCAGAGAAAGACGACTGGGTCCAATACATCGATCCTACAATCCCCAAAGACGAACCGGGACATCCGATCCAACACACCTTCACCAACAGCATCCCAACAAGCCAATGCATGGTTTGCCACATCCACCCGGGTACAACGGTGATCAACACGTATCTAGGTTTTATGTGGTGGGATAACGAAACCGACGGACAGTGCATGTATCCAAAAACACAAAAGGATCCAACAGCCGAAGAAGCCATCGAAGCCTCTTGGTCCAACCCGGAAGAAGCCTCGGCGCGAGGGCTCTGGGGCGACCCCGAATTCCTCGCTCGAGTCAGTGAACTCAATCCATTTTTGAAACACACACAGTTTGCCGATTTCCACGGCCACGGATGGGTGTTCCGAGCCGTTTTCAAAAAGGATCGACAAGGAAACTTACTCGATCACCAAGGCACCCAAGTCCAAGACCCTTCGACGCCATCCTTGATGGCCGCCATGGAACCCTCCGACGAATTCGAAAAAATACACGGAAAACAACGAGACGGCGTTCCTGTCCACATGATGGATATCCACACCGAAAAAGGAATGCACTGCGTCGACTGCCACTTCTATCAAGACGGCCACGGAGATACCAAGCTTTACGGTGAAGTTCGAGCGGCGATCGAGATCCAATGCGTCGACTGCCACGGAGATGCCTCCCAAAATGTGATTCATAAAGTCGATGACCAGCTTCGACGAGGATTACCTGCTCAACTTCCAACCAGTGGCCCAGCATCAGGCGAACAACCCACAAACCTACTTGCACTCCGAACCGCATTCGGACAACCACGCTTCGAAATCCGTCGCGTTCCAGGTAGAAAACCAGTCTTGATCCAACGCAGCAATGTCGAAAAAGGTCTCGAATGGGAAGTCACCCAAACATCAGAGACGATCGACCCTTCCAGCGAGTCCTATAACCCTCGAAGCCATATCGCTAAGACCGTTCAAATGGACCCAGATGGCGTGATGCGATGGGGAGGGAAACCCTCCGACGAAAAATGCGCTCACAGTAACAAGAACATGAACTGTATCGCCTGCCATAGTTCATGGAACCCCAGTTGCTTTGGTTGCCATCTGCCCCAGAAAGCGAACGTCAAAACTCCAAACTTACACAACGGTGGTGAAATTTCCAGAAACCGTATTTCCTATAACTTTCAAACGCTGCGAGATGATGTCTACATGATCGCTCGCGATGGAAATGTTACAGGAAATCGTATCGGACCGGCTCGCAGTTCCTGCGCAATTCACGTTGGAAGCTACAACTCCAATCGGGAATCGATCTACGTCCAACAACAAACCATCAGCGGTGAAGGCCTCAGCGGGATCGCCTTTAGCACCAACGTTCCCCATACAGTCCGAGGCGGATCAGGATGGGACCCATCCCACGCATCGCGGCCCCCAGGTACCTATGAAACAAAGTCGTGCACCGACTGCCATCTATCTATCAATAATGACAACAATGCCATCATGTCCCAATTGCTCATGCAAGGAACCGGTGCAACGAACTTCATCGGTAAGTACTGTTGGGTCGGTGCAGGTGAACATGGGCTCGAAGGCATCGTCGTTACAGAACAAACCGAACCCCAAGCAGTCATAGGGAGCACTCTCCACCAAATCGCTTACCCAGAGAACTACCGCAAACACGTCCAAGAACATCATCGCGAACTCGAACATGCTCACGAACATCCAGGCAAAGACATCATCGAAGCCTTCAGTCCCAAATTCAACAAACCAGAAGTCCTCTCGCTTCAGCATCGAGGTGAGTATCTTTATGCCGCTTGCGGCGAAGGAGGCCTTAGGATTTTTGACATCGCCTTTATCGACCATAAAGCGTTCGCTGAACGGATCACCACCGCGCCAGTTTCACCCTTGGGACAGCGTTTCTACGTTCGTACAAAATATGCTACCAGCGTTGCAGCACCCACGACTATCGCTCCAGATCCTACCCGCACACACCGCCCTGAGAATTTTGAACAACCAATCCCCGCACTCTATGCTTACATCTATGTGACCGACAAGTACGAAGGGCTCGTCATGGTCTCGGCAGCATCCCTGCTAGACGGCAAGCCCGACAACAATTTCCTAAAGAAAGATGTTGTCTTCAACCCCAATGGCCTGCTGTGCGGAGCATCTGCTGTCACCATTGCCGGAAACTATGCTTACGTTTGCTGCGATGCTGGATTGGTCGTGATCGATCTGACCGAACCAACCACCCCCAAAGTTGTTTCGGTAGTCGACCATCAGATATTGCACCATCCCCACGCTGTCGCTATCCAATTCCGCTACGCTTTCGTCTGCGATGAAGAGGGAGTCAAAGTCTTTGATGTTACCGAGCTTGCAGATCCTAAACATGTGCACAGCGTCGAACTCCACGAAGCACACAACATCTATCTTGCAAGAACCTATGCTTATGTGGCAGCAGGCCATCAAGGCTTAGCAATCCTCAATATCGCCAATCCAGAAGAGGCGTTTGTTGATCAGATTTACAATGCAGAAGGCCAGATCAATGATGCCCACGACGTAAAACTTGGTATCACCAACGTCAGCCAGTTCGCTTACGTGGCCGACGGTAAAAATGGACTTCGCGTCATCCAACTTACCAGCCCAGAACTACTTGGTAACGATGGGTTCTCACCTCGACCAAACCCATGCTTGATCGCAACCCGTAAACTCCCTAAAGATGGACACGCACTGTGCGTCTCTCGAGGGATCGATCGGGATCGAGCCGTCGACGAATCCGGAAACCAAATCGCCGTCTTTGGCCGGGTCGGTGCTCGACCATTGAACCGACAGGAAGTCATCAGAATGACCAGAAAACCCGACGGCAGTATCTTCCAGGTAAGCGATGATCCGTTTGATACTCGCGTGTATCAATTCCCATCGACGATCAAGAAACTCGAAACCGCTCGAGCTTTAGGGACTGAAACCATCATTCGTTAATCAAAAAAAACGATGGAGTTTACACATGGTTCGAATCGCCATGCTCGGTTGCGGCTTGATCGGTGATTTCTACGCCCAAGCTCTTCTAGGACAGCGCAGTCGAGATCAAATCCAAATCGCCTATTCGCGATCCCAAGAACGACTCGACCAGTTCCAGCGCAAATGGAATATCAAAAATGGCACAACCGATATGCTTAAAGCCATCGAACATCCACAAGTCGACGCCGTCGTCATCGCGACTCCGAATCACTTGCACGAGCAAGCTGCCATCGCTGCTGCCAACGCCGGAAAAGCCATCCTGTGTACCAAGCCA
>JAGWZB010000326.1 GCA_018969045.1 Planctomycetota bacterium
CTTCCGCAACAAAGATAAGCGATACGACGCCACCGAACTGAAAGTCTCCTCGCTTTCGGATGTAACGACCGGGATGATCCGAGGGATGGGTAAAGAACGGGATGTCGTCGTGGATGCTTACATCTCCTCAGATGTTCCAGAGATGTACGCCAAGACCAAGTATGAGCTGATCAGCTTGCTCAAGGAGTTTGAGTCGACCGCCAAAGGTGCAGGTGTTCCGATGCAGGTTCGCATCTATGACTCGATTTCACCTTCGAGCGATGAAGAGAAGCAAGCCGAGCAGCAGTATGGAATCACTCCCCAAATCGTGCGAGTCCGCGAGCGTGGAGCGATCGCTGATCAGCCCATCATGTTGGGAGCAGCCTTCCGAAGCGGTCTTCAAAAGGTTGTCATTCCATTCTTTGAGCCGGGAATCCCTGTCGAATATGAACTGGCCCGTTCGCTGACCACGGTGGCTAAACCCGCTCGAAAGAAACTTGGCATCCTCAAGACGGAAGCCAAGATGATGGGCGGAGTCGATATGCGATCTTTCCAGCAAATGCCCCAAGAACCCATCGTCGAGGAACTCGGAAAAGAATTCGAATTGATCGACATCAATCCTGCCTCTCCGATCGATGTCAACCGCCTAGATGTCCTGTTGGCTGTGCAACCTTCTTCCCTTGCCCCCGAAGAAATGAATAACTTCATCGATGCGGTAAAGTCAGGGGTTCCAACGGCAATCTTTGAAGATCCTCAGTCTGCCATCAATCCAATGATCCCAGGTACTGGCGATCCACGCCCCCCGATGGGTGGAGGGATGTTTGGAGGTGGAGGACCTCAGCCCAAAGGTGCAATACAACCCCTTTGGGATCTGCTCGAGATCGATGTCCCTGGACAACCTAGCCCCATGGGCTTCGTCGCCCCTGACCTGGCTTGGCAGCAGTACAACCCCTACCCGATTCTCGAATCGATGCAGCAATCCAACGATCTTTGGATCTTTGTTCGAGAGGAGGCTCCAGGAGGTAAAAACGCTTTCAACCAAGAAAGTGAAATCACCAAAGGACTCAAAGAGTTGATGTTCCTATTCGCCGGAACGATCAAGCAGAAGAACGGTGCCAAAAGCCAGTTCACACCCCTGGTTTCCACAGGTGAGGTCGCCGGAACGATGCCTTTGACGGAACTGCGCAACATGCAAAGAAGTTCGTTGGACCGCAGTACGGAAATTCGAAATCGTCGAGGGAAAACCGTCGGACCGCAAACCATCGCCGCATTGATCGAATCCAACAAGCCGGCAAACGCCGACTCAGACCCCACTGCAGCAACCAACAAACCGATCAAGGTCGTCTATGTTTCGGATGTTGATTGCATGTCGGGGGTCTTTGTGGACATTCGCAAGAATCCCTCTCAGTTGGAAGCTGTCGAATTTCAGTTCCAAAACATTACCTTCGTCCTCAATGTCATCGACGTCTTGAGCGGCGAGACCAAGTATCCGGCAATTCGCCGGCATGTGCCCTCCTACAGCACTCTTAAGCTCGTGGAAGCCCGCGCCGACGATCAAAAACGAGAAGAAGCCAAAATGGCACGTGAGATCAACGAGAACTACAACACCAAAAAGGCCGAACTCGAAGAAGCTAGCACCAAGGCGAAACGCCAATTCAAAGAGGCTGTCGATAAGCTCCAATCCGAAGGTGCAATCGACGCTTCGAAGCAGCAAGAGTTGATCCAAAGACTCACTGAGTACCAAATGAAAGAAGCTCAGTTGGCAAGGAAGCTTGAAGTCGAAGACGAAAAACTCAAGCGGGAACGCGATCGCAATATTCGCGAAGCCCGCCGCAAAACCGACGATGAAATTCGCAAGACGGAAAACTACTTCAAGTCATTAGCGGTATTCCTGCCAGCGATTCCACCTCTTATTGTCGGTATCGTCGTGTATGTATCCCGAAGACTGAGGGAACGCGAAGGAATCTCTAAAACCCGATTGCGTTAACTTCGATCAGCTACCACAAACTCGAATATTGAATCCACCCACGGAGAGTTGACACGTGTCTGAATCAGCGAAAACCGGAATTCTTGCGGCCCTCGCCGCAGTGACTGCTCTGGCTGCATGGTCCACAACGACTCGAAATTTTACCACCCTGGAGTCCAACGCTTCAGCGCGAGTCAATCAGGTATTGTTCGAAAAGTTCACCGATCCACTCGATGCTGCCTCGCTCAAGATCGTGAAATACGATACCGATTCGGAGCAGTACGATGAATTCGAAGTTGCCAAGGACGGAAAGACCGGTGTTTGGACCCTCCCTTCCAACGAGAACTATCCAGCCGACGCCAACAAACAAATGAGCGAAGCGGCCAACCTCTTCGTCGGACTGAAGGTACTCAATGTCGCTAGCGAAAAGCGAGACGATCAAAAACTCTTCGGTGTGCTTGAGCCAGACAAAAAGAAGGAGGCCGAAGGTGGGGATGGTGTCGGGACACTCGTCCAACTTCGAAACGCCAAAGGCGACTCGCTAGTGGACTTGATCATCGGCAAAGAAGATTCGCAGGACCCAAAGAAGCGATTCGTACGCGTACCTTCCGAGGATGTCATCTACGTAGCAGAGGTCAACACAGCACCACTGAGTACCGACTTTAAACAGTGGATCGAAGCGGACTTGCTCAAACTCAGTGCAAACGACATCGAAACCCTCGGCATTCGCAACTACTCTCTCCAACCAACGAGCCAGAACTCGCTGGAACTGGTTCCTAAGTATGATGCCGATATCACTTACAACGTCAGAGATGCAAAGTGGAATGCGAAATCACTGACCGTGTATCCGGAACGACGCCCAACACCAAAAACCATCGACGATTCTGAAGAACTCAATACCAATAAACTCAATGATATGAAGAGTGCGTTGGACAATCTTCGTATCGTCAACGTTGCAAGAAAGCCCGCTGGAGTCGCAGCCGACCTCAAAGGCCAACAACTCGGGGATGAAACCAAAGTGGCCCTGCAACGACGAGGATTCTTCGCACAGAAGAACCCCTCAAGTGACGCATACGAGATCTTCTCAATGAGTGGCGATCTCCAAGTTACACTCAAGGATGGCGTCCAGTACCTCCTGCGATTCGGAAAAGGTGCCGGAGCAAGCTTTGAACCTACCGATGCCGACGAGTCTTCCGAGGAAGGTGAGAAAAAGGTATCGCTGAACCGATTCCTTATGGTCACCACCCGCGTCGATGATTCCAAGTTCCCAGAGCCCGAACTCCAGCGCGTCCCAGAAACCGTCGAAGAACTCAAAGCCCTCGAAGCTGCAAAGAAAGCCGCGCTCGATCCGAAACCAGCCCCTGTCGAACCCACCCCTCCAGCAGATTCCACCCCCGCTGAGCCTAAACCGCAAGAGCCCAAGACAGAAGAGCCCAAGCCGGAAGAATCTAAAACGGAAGAGCCCAAGACAGAGCCAGCCGCTCCCCCGACCAACGCCTCGGCTCAGACTGCCAAGTCGACTCTACGCTTGGTCTCCTTCCAAGATCCAACCCCTGCCCAACCGGCTCCCGCTGTCCAGGAACCCGTCAAGGAACTCACCGACGAGGAATGGAAAGAACGACTCGAAGCAGAAAAGGAACGTATTAACAAAGAGAATCAACGCAAGATCGATCTTCGCAAGGATCGCTACGAAACCGCCAAGAAGCGTGTGGCGGAACTCAATGCCCGATTCGCCGATTGGTATTATATCGTCAGTGACTCGGAATTTCAGAAACTCAAGATTGAATTAGAGGACCTGATCACCAAGAAGGGGGTCGGACTACCCAATGCCCCAGGCTCCGGCTTGCCGGGGGGTTTGCCAGGGGGACTACCAGGGCTTAACATTCCAGGATTGCCGCAGCAATAGCCGCAGACGATCAATCCTCCCCTGACCTTAGATCACCTCTATGCTAGAAGCCAAAAATACCCAGCGCGCTGTGGTGCGGATTGGGTATGACGGACGTGTGCACAAACAGTTTCTTGGGCCGAACGCCCAAGACCGCTTCGATAACGAATGCCGTGTCTTGAAATACCTTCATGAGCGAGGCTGTGGATTCGTGCCTCGCCTGCTGGATTCCGATCCAAAAACCTTGGAAATAGTCACCAGCAATTGCGGTGCTCGGGTCGAGCACATGAGTGAAGGGCGGATCAAGGAATTATTCGCCGAACTTGAGACCTACGGCGTTCGGCATGACGATGCTTTCTTGCGAAACATCACCTACCGCTCCTCGGATGGTAGATTCTGCATCATCGATTTCGAGTTTTCGACCATCCTTGCCGAGTCCTCGGAAAGCAATAGCACCGATGCTACCGCTTGCGAATTGGAGACCTGCAAACAGGCGATGGAGAGTCAATTGAAAGTAAGCTGGAGCGCGTTTTCGCATCCGGGTACCTTTCGCGGCAATAATGAGGACCGCTACCTAGCTGTCATCTCCAACGAGCGTGGCGTTAGATACTTAGGAAAAGCTGGTTGTGCTACCACAGCAGACGGAGATACCATTTTTGCAGTTGCCGATGGCATGGGTGGTGAGCGTTCCGGGGAATTGGCTGGCAAGATCGCGATCGATGAATTGACGCGAATGTTGCCCAAAGCCCAATCTCTGAACAATCGTATCCTTGCAGAATCCTATTCTCAGATACTCAAGGATCTCTTTCTTTCGATTCACAAGGAACTCAATCGCATAGGCTTCGATGTCCATTGCCGAAATATGGGCTCAACCTTCACGGTGGTTTGGATTCACGGTGGACTTGTCATGTACGCCCATATAGGTGACACGCGACTCTACCGACTTGTTCGTGCTGAAGGAGAAAGCACTTATCCGATGAAAATGACTCAGCTATCGGAGGATCACACGTTTGTCGGATGGCTCAGGCGGACTGGGCAAATCAACGAGCGCCAAGCACGCTTCCATCCCAGAAAAAACGTCTTGTCGCGAGCCTTGGGAGCTGGACACCAAATCGTTGAACCACAAATCGGTTGGTTTGTCATGACACCTGGAGAGAAGTTGCTCTTGTGCACCGATGGAGTGATCGAAGGCTTATGGGACCATGCCATAAGGGACATGATCAGCGAAAACACCTTCGAAGATGACCATTCCAAATCCGCAGCAGAGCGATTGGTGATGGCGGCAGTCAGTGAATCAGGCCGCGATAATTCCACGGCAATCATTGTCGAAACCGTTGGCTGAAACCGATCCGCTTAC
>JAGWZB010000327.1 GCA_018969045.1 Planctomycetota bacterium
TTTGCCAAACACTTTGCTCAGGTGCGCCATCGTCGATAATCTTTTTGAAAAAATCAAAGTCAATGATATTCAATCGGCCTTGTGGCAGTATTAACCAACGATCATAGGCTCCCCGCCAGGTGGGTGCATCCATTCCGGTTCCCGGCGTGTTGGTGCTGACCCAATGTGGCATGCGGTGGCAGTCTCCGCAAACATTGGGTTTGGGTTTGCTGGGATCCAAGTCACCTTCGACATGGAACAACTTAAAGCCTCGCGCAGCACGACCTGAAAGGACGTTGTCAAATGCTCTTTTTTGGGCAGGCGGAAAAGGGACACTCAAAAGAAATTTGGCCATGTCGTCCCGCATAGCAGCATCCAGCAAGCCAGCCTTCCCTTCATCATTCTTGCTGATGTCACCTACGCGTGCCATGGTGGAGGCCAAGCCACCGTCGATCAAATGTCTGGTGGTTGATTCAGGATTGTGAATGTCCGCATTGGGCTTAACATTTTTTTGGATACTAGCGCTATGGATTCCTCCAAAGGGATCACCTGGAATACCGTCCCAGTGAAATGGAGCGGTGTCTCGAAGACCTCGAATGGGCATGGTCGAGCGAGGCATGATTTGATTTCCTCTGGAGACGATCGGAGTGGCTAGCACCCATAGCAATTGATCGGTATGACCGTCTGGATGGCAACTTGCGCAGGAAAATGTGCCTGTGGTTGAAGCTTTCGCAGTTGAAAAGGCGATGCGCCCTTTTTTGACTGAAGCATCAGTGGGATCTTTCAGTTGGATTGAATGGATCACCTCGGGCCGACTCGGATCCTTAAGATCGACCTGCATGACCGAATTGGATGCGGCATTGAGGACCCAAGCACAGATCGGCTTGGAATCCCGATACTCGATTGTTAGTCCCTGAGGGACGGCTCCGACTTGGCAACGTCCAATCAGCGCACCGGACTGTGTATCATGGATAGAAAAAGCATCGGAGCCAGCTGTCGTCAGATACAACTGTTGGTCATCGGTGCTCATCTCGATGGCAAATGGAGTGGCAAACGAAGATTCGAATGTGGGGTGTTCTGGCGGGAGCGGCTCTAGGTCCAACCAGGTCACTGCTGGTTTGTTTGAAGCCGAATTGGCTGTCCAATGGACCTTGGTGATTCGATTGAAAAACGGGCGATTGTCCAGTTCCAAAAGCCCGTGTTTTTTGGTACCTGCTTTTCCGTTGACATCGTTGCGAGCATCGGTTTGAGCAACGTAAATGTTGCCAGTTGAGTCTGCTGTGATTCCATACAAGAGTGTACCAAGCGAACAGACAGTATCGACCAGCTGATCGGTTTTGGTATCGAAAATGAAGAGATCGCGATCGGGCACCTTTGGGTTCTTCACGATGTCGACCACATGCCCCAACGATAAAACATTGTTGTTGTGAATCGAGTGATCCCACGCATCAAAGGTGATCAAGTTGCCGTCGATGTCCTCTTTTTTCCCCCCGGAGAGTTGTGTTTGGTTGTTGGACTCAAACGCGATGACGTGCAAGCGTCCATTTCGAACAACCATCCCACGTGGGTCTTGTGCTGGAATCTTCAGTCGTTTGGTAATCGCTCGAGTTTGAACATCAATTACAGCGATTTGATTCTCCGAGGAGAGTGAAACATAAGCCTTTGTATCGTCTGCAAATACCACACCGACCGGTTCATCGAAGCGTGTCGATTTGGTCTTTGGATCAAAATCACTGATCGTGTGAATGATCTGAAGTCGAGTCGGGCTCTGGGGATCAAGATCGATGATCGAAACCGAATCGGAAACATGATTGGTGACCCATAGCTCCTTACCGTCGGGCCGTACTGCCAGTCCCACTGGTTCGATTCCAACTGGAACGATTCGATGGATCGACTTGCTACTGAGTTCGATCACGTCGACTGTATTATTAGGAGTGTTTGCGACGTACACATATTCGCCTTGTAGTGCAATCGGTCGAAACTGAGGGCTCATCAACGCCACAGTTCCGCCTATTTGTTCTGATTGCGGAGAGCTCCGCACGTTCTTCGAGCAGCACATCAAAAGGCCAACCATGAGCCAAGTAAAAGCGACTGCGGTTGGTTTTCGTTGGGGAAAGTCAGACATAATCTTGTTCAAAAAATGGGAAAGGCACAACACATCCTGGATCCATGGACTGTGGACTATGCGTGTCGGATTAAGGAGAGTTCGGTGGGATCAATTCTACGCCCAGGATTTCCAGCCCAGCATCTTCTTGGACGGTAAGTGCGTACACATCGATCAATTGCAAGCCGCCAGCGGCTTGGTTCAATTGGGGGTACAGGGCCTTGAATCGGTCCAAGGGTAAGTCAACTTGCCAGATCTGACCTGGTTGATCCAAGTCCGATGGTGATACATCCACTTCGAACTTACCTCCAAAAACGCCTTGGAATTTCTGAGTTGAAAACCCGAAGCGAACCGATTGCGGTTTTTGAGTTCTACCGCGAAACCGGAGCACTGCGTCATCAAGTAGCACAATTGGACGAGGGCTTTGTCGCCAAGCACCAATAGCCGAGACATGCAGCAGCAATGGGTCGCGATTTGGTAAGGGCCAAAGCATCGGCATGGCTTTGATTTTTGCTTCATCATTGAAATTATTCAAAACCTTTCCGTACACGATCTGGTGATCCAATGGCCAGGTTAATACCCAACTGTTTGTCGGGGACGATTGAGGCTTGATCGATAAAGCGCCAGAGTTTTCCAGGTCCATCGACAGTTCGACTCCAGCCTGTAAGGATGCTGACTGTCCGTCTTTGGCTTGAAATACGGTCGCTTGGCCTCGATGGACCCAAAGCACTGTTTCGGTTTCGGTAACTCGAACGTTGAATGCTCCATTTGCTGATTCGATGGTTGCTGTTGGTGTGACGATGCGAACTTTTTTGCTTTGGTCCATCCTGCAATCGACCCACAGTCCTCCTCTTAGCAATTCGTAATCTTGAGAAAGTGCATCGGCAGCTTGGAGCATACGGACCGAAGAGTGACTTGCAAGCGTAAGCTTAGAGTCTGATGCAATGTCCATTTCAAGCCAACTGTCGCACGACTTGGATTCCAGGATGTCGCCTGCGAAGACTTGCTGCCCGGCGTCAATGCGTGAAGCTTGACCGCCACTGTTGCCTCGAAGATCTAAAAGTCCGTGGGCCTGCTGGATCGTTCCAACGATGGGTCTGGAGCCACGAAAGGAGGCTAATACCGACCAAGTTGTCGCAGATCCAACGATCAGTGTGCAGACCAGCAAAGTCAGAGGGATCCAGGCTCTCGAACGCGTACCGAGGTAGAGTGAATTTCGGCTTGAGTATTCAGACCCAGTTTCCAACCGCGATTTATCTTGATAGGCAAAACCCGAGACGTTTAAAAGATCCCCGGCGACAATCGCTTGTTCGGAGACTGATACCAAGTAGTTGCGAGCATCTGGATTTTCAGACAACAGTTGATTCACGGCTTGCAATTGCTCACTGGTACAATCTCCATCAAGGAACTTGAGAATCTGGATTGCTTGTTCTTGCGTGATTGCCATCGCTTTTTACGTGCTTCCTTCTGGAGTGATCATTTTACCTCGCACACAGTCAGCCAATCCTTGGTGTATCCGAGACAGTCGCTTGTACACTGCCGGCAAGGAAATCCGCATCTTGGTTGCGATTTGCTGACATCTCAAGCCCTCGAAATAACGCAGTTGGAGTAAATGCTTTGCCTCTTCGCCCAAAGAGCCGATGCAGTCTTGCAATGCCGCCGATCGAAATGGATCGGCGGTTCTGGCGGCGCGGTGTTCATCCAAGATTGCTAGGACGTTCTCGTCGAGCAGGAGTACTTTGCGACCTCTCCGCTCCAACCAATCCATCGCATCGCGTCGTATCACCACAAACGCCCATGATAGAAGTGCCGCCTCTGTTGGAAAACAAACCTCTTTGGTCATCGCTTTAAGTACGACATTTTGAAAACAATCTTCGGCGGCGTGGTAATCTCGAGTCAGAAACCAAGCAGCCCCGGCGATTCGAGTGCGAGCTTGCATGAGTTTCTGGATCATTTCCGATTCCGAGAGCATGCCCACGACTCCTCTAGGTCTTACTCCTCCAAGCCTTTTTGTTGTTCAGGCGACGATCTCCTGACAAACCTAGGAAAGGGAGTGCCACCGAGATTCCTGACTCCATTTTGCAAATTTAAGGTGATTTTGCGAGTTTTCCGCGAGATGGTTTGGAGATTTCACCCAAAACGGGGGGCGTCCAAGAGGGATTTGCAGGTCCCTTTTTAGCCAAGAAGTGAAATTCGGTGCGTTTTTCGCATGCAAACTTGACTTTCCCGTACACTGAAGCAGTTCTCACAAGTGTTCGTCACAGAACCCTATCGCAACTGGGGAGTTAAGTAGCATGAGCGTTCGGGAACATGGTCCAAGAAATCGGAACAATTTCAGGCGATCTCTGAGGATTGAGTTCCTTGAATCGCGATCGCTGATGGCTTCAGACATGTTGGTCGGAATGCGACACAATCTTCTGAACCCTTCGGACGTCAACATGGATGGGGCGTCCTCTCCCATCGATGCCTTGATGATCATTGATGAACTGAATCGATCCGATAGATCGTTCAGCCAAGCCTCACGCATGATGGCCGACACGAACAACGACGGGTATGTCAGTCCCGTCGATGCGCTTGTTGTCATCGATACGCTCAACTCCGATTTCATTCGCAATATGCCCAACTTAAACCCTGGAGGAACAGGGGGTAGTTCGGGAGAGGACACCCAAGCCGAGGTGACAGCAGTCGATGACAGCCAATTGGTCTATGTCGATGCTGACGCGACCGAAAAACCCGAGATTGAAATCGATGTTTTGATGAACGACATCGGGCAAGGGCTTAGCATTGTCGAAGTAGGCATGGCAGCAACCGGAACGGTGTCGATACGCCCCTCATCGACGAATCCAGAAAACATGGTGTTGGTTTACACGCCAAACTCTTCGAGCGCCAATTACGATCGATTCCTTTACATGATCGAATCGTCTGACGGTCGTCGATCGACCGCTTTTGCTTCGATCAAGTACGAAGTTAAGCAAGATGACACAATCAACTTTGAGTTGGTTATGCCTGACGTAGTCGAAGGGCCTGCAGGTCAGGAGATCAACTTTCGAGGGACCGACTCGACACCTTTAATTCAGTTCCAGTATTCAGGGTTTG
>JAGWZB010000328.1 GCA_018969045.1 Planctomycetota bacterium
GGTTGAATACCGAACGATATTTGCAAGCCACTCACTCCATGCTGGAAACCAAAGGTTTGTTTTTTAATCATGGGTTGGATTTGGATCAGGATTTGAAATGGACCGAAGATACATACGATTTTCCTTCGTTGCATCTTCGTGCCAGATCGGTGTGCCTAGCCCAAGGCATCGAGGCTCGAGCCAACCGGTGGTTTGGCTCCTTGCCTTTGCACCCTGCCCGCGGCGATATTCTTCGGGTATTATCCCATGGTCCAAAGATCGATCATGTCGTGCATTATGGTGGATGGATTGTTCCACTAGGAGCCGACGAGTTTCTACTCGGGGCGACTTACTCTCGCCAGGGGCAGGATTGCCAAATCGATGGCCCGATCGGAGATGCTGCGCAAGATGAGTTGGTCCGACGTTGGCAAGCTTTTTTTGCCCAGCCTGTTCCTGCACTACGAGTCATCACTCATCGCGCGGCGGTGCGACCGGCAAGTTACGATCGACATCCCCTGGTCGGTGTGCATCGAGAGTTTCCACGTTTGATGTGCTTGAATGGACTGGGGTCCAAGGGAAGTTTGATGGCTCCTGGACTGGCCGCTTTGCTGCTAGACTGCATCGAGCACGATCTCCCGATCGAAAAAGCGCTTCGTTACGACCGAAAAGAGTTATGAAAATCCAGCGGTCTGATGAATCCCCGTCGATAAGAACACAAGTTATCAACCCTGATCGCATGAAATACTAGGCATTTATGGAACCTACTGGCTGGACCGATACCCACGCCCACTTGGCTGACAGCGACTTGTTCTCCCACCTGCAAAGCGTCTTGGCTCAAGCCGCAGTGCATGGAGTGCATCGGGTGATATGCGTTGCGGTCGATGCCCAATCGCTTGATACGATTGACAATATTTATCGTCAGATAGAAACGGAGGATTCCAGCATTCCAAGCGTTTGGAGCAGCGCTGGGATCCATCCCAACTATGCGCATCAGGAGAAACCCGGGGACTGGGAGAAAATCGTTTCAAGGTCGTCGCATCCCCGCCTTTGCGCATTAGGGGAAACCGGTTTGGATAAATACTGGGATGATTGCCCGATGGAGGTTCAACTTGCGAACTTTCAAAAGCATTGGAAGTTGAGTCGAGAAACGGGATTGCCCGTGATTGTTCATTCTCGTGAGTGCGACCAGGAAATGCTTGATTTCCTTGAGCACGAGTTTCGACATGGCCCCCTGCTTGGTGTCATGCATTCGTTTTGCAGCAGCTATGAAGTCGCATGCCGGTGCATCGACATGGGGCTGTATATCAGTTTTTCCGGTATGCTTACCTACAAGAAAAACGACGCGCTTCGAGACGTTGCAAGACGCCTACCATTGGAGCGACTTCTTGTCGAGACCGACGCTCCTTACTTAAGCCCAGAACCCAAACGCAGCGCCCGGCCCAATGAGCCTGCGTATGTCGCCTATACGGGCAAGGTTCTCGCACAGCTTCACGGGAAATCCGAATCTCAGATGGCTCAAGCCACCACCGAGAATGCCTTGAATCTTTTCCAAAGGATGCGCTAGAAGGCAAGCAAGCCAATAGAGATCTGCCAGATAGCCTACAATGTTTCGAGGTGTACGTTCGTTTTTGATACATATCTCTGAGCCGGTGATTTCATTTCTATGCAGCACTATCGCGTTGTATGTTTCGGTTGGTTGATCTTCGATTTTTTCGCCTTCGCACTAGGAGTTTACCGCAGTGCCGACGCTCAAGTCGTCCTTGCGATGCCTGAGGGACGAAAGAGCCTGGAATTGATCCTGGTTGACGACGAAGGCAATCTTCCTGACTCCAACGGTCGAGGATCGGTTCCCTATCGATACCGTATCAGCAAATACGAGATCACCACATCGCAATGGGTCAGGTTCCTTAACGCGAAAGGCAAATCGCAGCCCGATGGCGGATTATGGAACAACGATATGGACAAGGCTCTCTCGGGCGATGGTCCTCGATGCGAGATCAAAAGGTCCGGCCCATCTGGGGCTTACAACTATCAAGTCGCCGAAGACTTTGCCGATTGCCCAGTATCTCATGTTAGTTTTTTGGATGCCTGTCGATTCTGCAACTGGTTGCACAACGGCCAAGCCGATGGAGATACCGAAACGGGGGCCTACACCCTCAATGGCTATTGGGGTACCGATGGTCGTAAGATCCAACGCAACCCGGGAGCTAAGTTTTTTATCCCAACCGAGGACGAGTGGTACAAAGCGGCTTATTATGACCCAAGCAAATCCGGTGGTGCTGGTTATTGGAAATACCCCACCCGCAGCGATCAAAAGCCCAGTCGCGAAATCGATTCGACAAACGGTGCTAATTATTATTCTGGCGGCTACATCGATCCAGCTCGCTATTTTCTACCAGTAGGAACATTCGCCAAAGCGATTGGTCCTTATGGAACTTTGGATCAAGCTGGAAATGTGTATGAATGGACCGAGGATTTGAAGCCACCGTTTTTGAGAACTCTGCGCGGTGGAGCGTTCGACAGCGATGATGCAGGCATCCATCTGCCGGTTGCAAACCCAGTTTTCAGTTCGATTTCCGATGTCGCCAACATCGGGATTCGAGTCGCTGCGTCTGAGGGCCAACAAGGATTCGAATTAGGCACCATTGGTGAAGCTACGGAGCAACTTGCACCGAAAGACTTTCCTCGCAGACCTTGGCTCGATCCGCTTAACGGCAAACCTTTCTTCCCACTTGCCTGGTTTAGTTACGCAAGTGACCAACAGGATTTGGACGAGCTTGCCGAGCAAGGAGCCAACATGGTTTTGTTTGTCAACGCACCTGCAGATGTCGATACCGAACAAATGGCAAAGGAAAATGCGGTCGCGATGCGGAATTATTTGGACTATGCCCAGAAAAAGCAGATCCGTGTTCTTGTGCAATTTGGGGGGTGGTACGCTGCTCATATGCGAGGCGATATGGCAGAAATCGCTAGGCAACAACGATGGATCGAATCGATCGCGGATCATCCTGCATTGTTCGGCTACCAACTTTACGATGAACCTGAGTACACAGCAGGTTTCGGGTTAGGGGTCCCCGATCAAAAGAAATTGAAGGATTTTGTCGACAGCTTTCAGAAATTGCGTGAATCCATTCGCAGATGGGATGCTAATCCCAATCGCATGATCTCCGTGGTGTTCAATCTTGTGCCGCTATCGAGTTGGACAGAGTACCTGCCTACGGTAGATTCGTTCCAAGTCGACCGGTACCCACTAGATAAAGATCAAGCCTACTTTGGACATCGAGGAGATTGGGGGCCACTGATGATGGCTTGGTCTATGCATCACGGAGCCGAATCGATGCACGATTATCCACATCTGCGAAACCCAGCGCCATGCTTGCAGGGTGTCGGCTCAGAGCACATCGAAGGTGGAACGGTTGGCGTTTGGCGCAATCCGCTTTATGACGAAACCAGATACATGGCTTATTCATCCCTGACGGTAGGTTCCTGGGGGGTTTTTCATTGGATCAGGCAGTTCGGTCGACCAAACAATCCCGAGATTGCCAAGAATGTAGGAAGGCTCTACCGAGAGATTCGAGAACTGCTGCCAGCACTCGAAGAGAGTTACCAACAGCCACCTTTTCAGGTAGTACAAAATCACACTGGCATCACTCGAGGCTTTTTAACCGACTCGATTTCGGATGTTACCACTCTTTGCCTTGCGGATAATCGGCATTACTACTTGATCGTGTGCAACAATGGTGGAACCTTTAGTGACTTGCAGTTGAGGCTTCAAGGACTTCAACTCACTAGCTCCGTTCCCCGCACCGCGCATGTCATGAACGAAGGATGGAGCAGAAATCTAAGCTATTCTGAACAGCAGAAAGATTGGACCCTGGATGTTCACACGATGTGTTTTGGCGATGTGAACATCTGGGTGATCGACAAGGATTGATAAAGCGATATGCCAATTACTTAGGCAAGTTCAAGATTGCGTAAGTGCCGCTTTTGCCAGCGACTGCAATGTCAATCCGACCGTCTCCGTTAAGGTCTCCGGTTGCGATTTGAAGACCCACTCCGACATGCCCCCGGTCGATCGTAGAGCGAGTGAACTTTCCATCGACATACGAATAAACTTGGAGTTCAGGCATGTCTTTTCCACCTGGATCTCCACCGTTGTGGGCAAAGTATCGCTTGCCGGTGATGATTTCCTGTTTGCCGTCCCCATCGAGATCCGCCATCGCGATCGCATGCGGTTGAGAAAAACGGTTGTCGATGAGTTGCTTATCGAACTCGATGCTGCCGTCGGCGGTTTTGCCGGTCTGACGCCACCAGTACAGCCCATAATCGTGTCCCTGACCAACAATCACATCGTTCTTGCCATCCTTGTCCAAATCGACAACGATCATCGGAATGCTGCCTTGGATGTTCCAGTTGGCATGGAATTTCCACTCGCCCTCCCAAGGCTTTTCGGGATGTTCATACCACCCGTGACCCACCAGCACGTCATCCCTTCCGTCTCCGTTGATGTCTCCGACACCCATTCCATGCTGGTTTCCAGACTTGCCGATGACTTTCTGCTCAAGGGTATAACTGGCCTCTTTCCCATCACGATTTCCATTGTCAGAGAGTCGCCAGAGGGTCAACGGGTTTTTGGTGTTCCAACTATTGACGATCCAGTCTGGGATTCCATCTTTGTCGATGTCGTGCATCAATTGGGCTTCGTTCTCAGAAGCCTTGGTGTCGACAAACAGATGTCGTTTCCAGGTATGGCCTAGACGAAGTCCTTCTTCGCCCGGATTTTCGTACCAAGCGATTTCGGTTGGAACAAACGAGCCGGCGATCACATCGATTCTTCCATCGCGATTGACATCGAAAGGAAAATCACCGTTGCTCTGGATATAACCGTTCCAGTCGTCGATGTTGCGAAGTGGTCTCGGGACAAACGTAGGACTAGGGTACCAATGTCTCCCAGCGATAATGTCAAGTTTGGAGTCGCCGTTGACATCGGCCATCGCACACCCTTCGTTGGCATCGAGGATCAGTGGCTGGATATCCCATCGGATCGGCAGCGGCTTATCCACCGACAGGGGTTCTTGGGCTCGAGCCGTCGATATTTCCGTGCCAAGCAACGAGGCTCCAAGTGCGGAGGCAAAGGTCACGCGGCGGATTGTTCTGTGGATGTTCATGAGGTTGTTTTCTGTAGTTTGAAGTGCTG
>JAGWZB010000013.1 GCA_018969045.1 Planctomycetota bacterium
GTCCAACGCGACAAGCGTTCTGTCGTCGCTTGCTAAGCGATTACCGACAATGGCTCATCGGCGAACAACTCCCCTATCCTCAGATCAAGCTTCGACCAGCCAATTAGAGACCTTGCCCCTGGATCAAGTCGCCGTAGGAGATGTCTTGGTGATTTATCCCCACGAAGTAGCTCCGGTCGATGGACGGGTGGTCGAAGGCCACAGCGTCATGGACGAGTCTTATTTGACCGGCGAACCTTTCTTGATCACCAAGACCAGCGGTTCGACCGTGATTTCAGGTGCCGTCAACGGTGACGGCGTTTTGGTGATCGAGACGACACACAAAGCCGCCGATTCACGGTACGCCAGGATCATGGCGGTGATGCAAGAATCCGAGCAGACGCGTCCTACGATCAGGCGACTGGGAGATCGAATTGGGGCTTGGTTTACTCCCATAGCGCTTGCCGTTGCCCTGGCTGCTTGGTGGTTCTCTGGCGAATCGACCCGATTCCTGTCGGTTCTGGTCGTTGCGACCCCTTGCCCGTTGCTCCTTGCCATACCGATAGCGATTTTAGGGTCTATCTCTTTGTGCGCTTCAAGGGCCATCATTGTCAAAAGTCCCGTGGCGCTCGAGCAAGTGTCCTCGGTACGTACAGCCATATTCGACAAGACAGGTACGTTGACCTATGGTCAACCTACCCTTACCCAACAAATCGTTGCACCGAATTTCAACGCAAACCAAGTCTTATCGCTGGTTGCGAGCCTTGAGCATTACTCGAAACACCCATTGGCACATGCCATTGTTCAGTCTGCAAACCAACTTGGCGTTGCCACGTATCCTGCCGATTCGGTCAGTGAAAGTCCTGGCAAGGGATTAACAGGAAGTGTCCAAGGCCATAGGATCTTGGTGACAAGTCGCAAAAAAATTCGTGAGCAACACATTGCGGACTTGGAACTTATGCCCGAATCGGCAGAAGGCCTCGAATGCGTCATCGCCATCGATGATCGCTATGCTGCGATCTATCAAATGCACGATGCACCACGCTCGGACTCGAAAGCTTTTATCGATCACTTGGGGGGAAATCACCGCATCGAAAAGACAATGATTGTCTCAGGAGACCGCGACTCCGAAGTCCGATACTTGGCACAGCAAGTCGGAATCGATGAGGTTCTCTCTCAGCAAAGCCCAGAGCAAAAACTCGAAATCGTCCGCAAAGAGACCGCAAAAGCCAAAACGCTCTATGTCGGTGACGGAATCAACGATGCTCCCGCGATGATGGCAGCAAGCGTCGGAGTCTCGATCGGCAATAACAGCGATGTTACAGCACAGGCTGCCGATGTCGTGGTGCTTGACAACAAACTCACCAAGGTCGATGAATTCCTTCATATCGGTCGTCGGATGAAGTCGATCGCACTTCAATGCGCCTTGGGTGGAATGGCTTTGAGTGTCATTGCAATGGTCCTCTCAGCCTTTGGCTACCTGACCCCTGTCTCGGGTGCGATCGTTCAAGAAGCAATCGACGTGGTGGCGGTCCTAAACGCCATGCGAGCCGCCTGGCCCCCTAAGAATCTCTCGGATGTCTGAAACACTCCTGTTGGCGGGTCTTGCGAAACTACCACTGTTTCTTCCAATCAACTCCCACTCGATTTGCCCAGGTTTCCCACATAGCAACCATTTGCAAGACCAGCTCTGTTTGATCCTGCGAACGATCGATCGTCTCGCAACGGTCCTCTTTAAGATTGAAGAGTTCCCAATGGACCGACTCCGACGAACGTTTCGTCCATACAATCTTCCAATCACCATGCCGCAGAGCGTGAGCTCCTTGATGGTCGAATCCCAACACTCTCTGGCTGTCGGTCCGATCCGCTTTCGTGTTGGGCATTAGGGACTCGCCTTCCAAAGGATGCAAGTCAGGCATCTGATCGGCTATGGGATATCGCAGTTGGGCAACGTCCAAGATCGTCGGCAGGATGTCCATCATGTGCGAAGGTCGATTCACCCAGCCCGCAGGCACTTTTGAAGGATAATGAATAATGCATGGATTAATGATTCCTCCTTCATAAGTAAAGTGTTTGTAACTACGAAATGGCGTGTTGCTCAGATTAGCCCATGCACTTCCATAAGAATGATGCGTTCCGATCTGGCCGATCTGATGGAGCTCGTCGGCAAGGTGTAGTTTGTTGATCCCTTTTCGAGATTCACCATCAAATCCAAACGGTCCCCATTCATAACAAGCACCGTTGTCACTCAGGAAGATGATCAGCGTCTTTTCCAGTTCGTTGGTTTCCTTCAAGTGGTCGAGGATCTTGCCTACCCCTGTGTCGATCGATTCGACCATGGCCGCATAGACCGCCATCCGCTGCGCCAAATCGTTCTGGCGATCCTGTGGGAGTGAGTTCCATGCCGGGTTTTCTAGACCTGAGTAACCGTTGGCGATCTGGTCTTGGTCGACTGGAACCATGGAACGTCCAGTGAGCGTCCAAGCCGAGTTGTCGACAAGGCCGATCGACTTCATACGATCAAATCGTTCTTGACGAAGCTGATCCCAACCTCTTCGATAAACAGCCTGGTACTTAGCAACCCGGTCCGCAGGGGCTTGAATCGGAAAATGGGGAGAGGAATGCGCTAGAAACATTAGCCATGGTTTGTGACGTGACTGTCCGAGCTTGATGAATTCCAATGCGTACTGATTGAATACATCGGTCGCGTAAAAATCCTGCTTCGGCGGATCGATCTCCTTGGACCTACCATGGGGTAGGCGTATGTAATAGTCTCGATCGTACTGGTCATGGGAGTGGTCTTGGGTGTAGCCGTAAAACTCATGAAACCCTCGGTCGATAGGTCCTGTTTGAGGGTGCATGTGCCACTTACCTACGTAGTAGCAACCGTAGCCTGCAGGTTCCAGAAGTTCGGCCATGGTAGCGCATCGGCTATTGAGTCGTCCTAGATAGCCTGCTCCCCGCTTCTGATCGGGCATCGTCGTTGTGAAATCTCCGATTCCGGCTTGCGTTGGATAGAGTCCTGTCATCAGCGCAGCCCTACTGGGGCAACAGCGAGCCGAGTTGTAAAATTGCGTCATCCGCATCCCGCTTGCGGCCAATCGATCAATGTTTGGAGTTTGGATTTCTCCCCCGTAGCAGCCAAGGTCTGAGTACCCTAAATCGTCGGCCAAAATCACAAGGATGTTCGGACGCGTATCGGCCAAAAGTGCACTGGGTAGGTAAAATAGGAATGCAAGCAATACAGACAAGGTCTTCATAAACAAAGGGTATTGGCTGGGACATCGGATGAAAACTGTATAGCGTCGGTCTAGGCAAATCGCTATAAGCCAGGAATATACCAACTCGTTGCGTATGGTTGGGATATTCGAAAAAGGAATTTCGGGAGTGGACTGACGATGCATTTCACTGGTTCAAGGCCTATTTTTTGGTTCTATGCATCGCTGTGGCTGATGCTTGTAGGGCTGACTCTCGGCACAACCACCGGTTGTACCAATCTTCTTAGAACGCTCGTGGTTCTGCTTCACGATCCGCGGGTCAAGCCCGAGTACGAATTGAATAAAAAGAAAGTGGCTTTGATCACGACCATCGATGGTCAAGCCACCGGCGATGCCTCCGCCTTGGTGATGTCGAATAATTTCAAAGGGTTTATCAAGCACGAGTTGAAGGGCAAGAAGGTTGTGTTTGTCGATCAAGAGGATGTGGATCGCGCTTTTGCGGATCAGCCTTTGGATCAAAAGAACTACGCCCAAATCGGCAGTCAGACTCAAGCCGATTGCGTGGTTGTGGTGAATGTAAAGGACTTGAAACTCAAGCAGAACAAGACGCTCTATCAGGGGAGTTGCGAGTGTTCGGTTTCGGTTTATGAGCCCGATGAAGGCAAGTCGAGTGTATTTCACGAGGAGATCCATCAATTGGTCCATCCATCGGGTGGAAAACCGGTGACCGAGTGCACCGAAGCTGCTTTCCGGGGACATTACTTGAGTTTACTTGCACGACGTGCTTCGCGATTGTTCTACAAGTACGACCCCAGCGAGGATCACGCGATAGACGCTGCTGCCGCATCACTTTAATGCACATCATGGATCATCCAGAACACACGTTTAACGCTCGTATCCTCTTAACAGACGGCATGACGAGGCGGGTCTTTTTCCTAGGGATCGCTTTGTCGGGAGTCACCATGTCCCTTGTCAATACCCAGAGTGTGAGCGTTCTAGGACAAGATGTTCTAGGTCCGCAGTCTGAGTATCGCATCGATACCGATATTTATTCGGATGAGAACAAGCCGCCGATTCATACGACTCAGACGATGTTTCTGGGTACTCGGACGATCGAATGGGATGACACCCACCGCCGGTTGATCTTGGTGGATTATCAAGACCAGTCGGTAACGCTAGCCGATCTATCGGCGCAGAGAAAATGTCGCTTCCCGATGCAGCAGCTCGATGAGCGATTCAATAAACTGCGATCGGAATTGACTTCACAGGAAACGGCCACCTGGACGAGTCCTTCACCCGCTAGAATTGGCGATGATGGATATTATGAACTGGCCTGCGAGCGATCGATTTACCGATTCAAGACCAAATCGCCGCAAGCCGAATCGATGGCAATCGGCTATGCAGATTTTGCCGACTGGTCGGTGAAAATGCACGCTGTCAATCCACCTTACAAACCTCCCTTGCTGCGTCTGCAACTGAATAGTTTCTTGAGGGATCAGCGGGTCCTTCCGCTGGAAATTCGATTGACCGACACCCGCTCTGGCAATTCCAAGCCAATTGTCGCAAGACTGATCGTTCAAGATCAGCTTACCACTCAAGACTTGGACCGAATTCGGGATTGGGAGGTGCTCACATCGACGCTCAAAGATGTTTCTCAAGTCGAGTATTTCCGGCAGGCCAGTGCAGGTCCAACATCCCGCGCGGTTAGAAAGTAAAGCTGGCCTCAGTCGCTCTCGAAGTTCTTTTGGCTAGGCTGTTGAAAATTGGTACTTGGAAATGGAGGTTCTTCGCCTCGCAGTTCTGCCAACGCATTGGCTGCAGCCCGTTGTTCAGCGTCTTTCTTGCTGCGTCCCCAAGCCGACGTGAACCGCTTGGAATTGATCTCTGCGGCAACTTCGAAATACTTGCTGTGATCCGGTCCGCTTTCGCCGACGAGCCGATAGACAGGAGATCCTTTGAAGCTGCCTTGAACCAGCTGCTGAAGCAGGGATTTGTAATTTCCAATGCTGTGGCCTTCGGCTGCTGACCGGATTTCGGTTTCCAAGTAACGCAGAATGAATTGACGGGCTTGCTCTAACCCCCCATCGAGAAAGACCGCTGCCACGATCGCTTCAAAGACATCGCTTAAGAGAGATCGAGGCATGCCGTGCTTGAGCATCCCTCGACCGACGATCAAGCATTCTTCGAGACCCAAGGCTTTGGACACCTTGGCACACACACGCCTAGATACCACCACCGACTTGATCTTGGTCAAATCCCCTTCAAGATATTCCGGATACTTGCGAAATACTTCCTCGCAGACAACCATGCCCAGTATCGCATCCCCTAAGAACTCCATGCGTTCATTCGAGTGATTACGGCTCGTAGCCACGCTGGCATGGGTCAGTGCAGAAATCACAAGACTGGGATTCGTGAAACGATACCCGATCCTCTGTTGGCACAACTCGGCCTTTTCTTCAATCGACAAAGCTTCTTCTGGCGGATCCGACGCTTTCATCAAACTGTCCATTCTCACGAGTCTGACAGAGTCTAACGGTCCAGGCCCCCTTGGGAAAGTGCCTAGGATTTTTTTCGCAATTCCAGAACGGAAACTTCGGGCAAACAACCCAATCGAATGGTGTGCACTCCCGAGAGCCCTCGACTTACATGCATAAGCGTAGGCTTTTGGTAAAAAACACCCGATGCAAACCTGCTTCCGTATTTGCTGGGCGCAATGACCGGTCCGATCCATGGGAAACGGATCTGTCCTCCGTGCGTATGCCCACACAAAAGCAGGGAAACACCCAGTTTCCTGGCCCATAAGTACTGATCTGGGGAATGCGAGATTCCCAATCGAAACTCCTGATCTTTTGAATGCTCTTCCAGAACCCCTGGGGTGAGTTCTCGTCGGAACCAAGGTCGCTCATTGCCAAGAACCTTGAGCGTCCCTCGGTCGGTGAGCAAAGTGCGGTCAGCCTGCCCGAGATCGATCCAGTTCAAGTCGCACATGATACGCCTAACGGTTTGATCTAGCTGGCAAGCGCGATCATGGTTTCCCAGGACAAAGAGCTTGGGGATGTCCGGAGCTAAGTTGCCAAAAATGAGTGGCAAACTCGGGACTGCTTGGTGTTTGTCGATGATATCTCCTGACAAACAAAGCAGCTCGATTCTCTGCGACACGAGCCAGTCGAGTGCATGGCGATAGAATTCATCGGGCAGTTGACCGGTTAAATGGATATCGGATAGATGTCCTATCCGCATACCTACAAATCTCTCTGGAATGGAATCCAGCCGCAAGGCTTTGACGTTGGCTTCCAGATGCATCAGTTGATTTCCTGGGAGCCGCAGACTCTTGCGCGCCTTGCTGCCTAATTGCCAACTTGGATTCCTGCGGTCTAGATGTTTATCGATCGTGGTTTCTAGGACCCCCAATCGGTCCCTTGCGGTATGGAACTGTGGCCGATACATCAGCCACAACGGTCCGGCGATAACGCCGTAACCGATCGCGATCATCGCATAGGCCAGGCTCCAAATCGATGGTTTGGGCATGCGGCCATATCCCATGAAGTATTGGGACCAAGCCGTGAGTTTGGAGGATTCCGGTTCGTTGAACCAATCCACATAAAGAAGCACCATGGGCAAGAGCAAGCAGACAAGCACGATTCCCTTTTCGATGGCTTTGATTTGCTTGCGATGCAATCCTGTGGCGTTGATCCGATTAAAAAGAGCGATCCATAGGCCGATATGCCCTAGAACCAGGATGGCTAAAACGGGCATTCGAAGAAGGATCGACCAGGTCAAATGGGTTACCGCATTCTAGGATCTAAATTCTAGGATTTATCTCTCGGATGATGCACCGAGAGTTTCAGGTCTCTCTTCGATGAGAAGTTCGGTTACCCCGAGGAGCTGATCGAGGTGGAAAGGTTTGTAGAGGATAGCTTTGCGATGCAATCCAGCTTGGCGAGCTTTTACGATCGAGTGACCAGGGTCGTACCCGAAGCCGGTCATCAAAGCGATGGGAACGTGGTCGAGGATTTTCTGAAGCCTGAGCATCAACTGGTAGCCGGAGTAGTCTGGCAATTTGATATCTGTGATGATGACATCGTATTTTTCATCCGAGCTTCGGACCATGGCGACAGCTTGATCTCCGCTCTGGGCCGTTTCGACGACACAACCATAGCGTTCTAGGAGTGCATGAGCATCGTTTCGGACGCTTTCGTCCGCATCGACAACTAGAATCCTGCGTCCGGCGAGTTTGGCGTGGTGGAGACTGAGTTCATGGTTGGTCGCCGGGTCGTGAGGAACCAAGGATTGGCCGATGCTTTGGATCGATTTTTTGATACTTCGCGCTTTGCTCAGGACGCTTCGAAGCCTAGCGACACTCTCAGGGTCGTGCCCGATGTACTTTTCCATCAGAAACACTGCATCCAGTAGCAGATCGTCCAGTGGCAAAGAGACGGCTGAGTGAATCGCATCGCAGCTTTGTTGTGCGGCATTGGTTCGCTGGGCGACGAGCAGCTCTAAAGTATTCAACGATACAGCGACATCGCGCGCGAAGATTTCTAAAAATTGCTGGTCGCTTTCGGAGAACGCAGCCAGTTTAGGGCTCTCGACATTGATGGTTCCGATGACCGCTTCGTGCAATAGAATCGGTACGGTCAAAGAACTCCTAGCTCCCTTGAAAGCCTCTAAGTACATGGGGTCCGTCAGGGTGTCTTTGCACAAGTAACTCATGGCGTTGGCAGCAACCCACCCAGTTACCCCGTTGTCCGAAGGACTGGCCATCAAGCGACGGTCCGCCGCGGCTTGGTCTATCCCGACCGACAACAGAGGGATCAGGTTGCCGGTGGACTGTTCCAAAAGCCTGATTTCGATCACTTCAATGTTCAGCAGATCCTGGGTGTAATGGCGGATGTTGTCTTTGAGCAGATCGATTCTCTGTTCAACATCCATCGCAAAGATCTCCTCGGGCTTAAGATCAGTCAGTTTGGCTCCTGCCTGATGGATTGCAGCGAGTTTTTGTTCTTGCAGGACTTCGTCGGTGATATCGCGAAGGGTCACGACGATCCGACTAGCATCCACGGAGCTTGGCTCCTGATGAACCTCTTGGGTTCTGGCCAGTTCCGGCTCGCTAATGCAAACGGCGTTGAGTTGGTAGTAAGCCGGTTTAGCGGATGTCTCGCTGGGCTCTCGCTTAAGGGTCGCGATGGTGTTTTGATGATGGTCGATGCAAGCTTGTACAGGGCATGGACTCGAACCTTGGACTTCCGGATGCCCCAGCGCGCTGTAGAAATCTTGACCTACCCGGTCTACTCCACCAAACCATCGGTTGAAGCACAGATTGGACCAAACAATGGCCTTCGAGGGTGATAAAACAGCGACACCCTCGGGCAATCGATTGAGTATTTCTAGGGATGCGATCCCGGCTAATCGGATATCTGCCACATCTATCTCCCAGCCCCCGCTTGATGGAAGACCAACTTTGCCAGAGGCGGTCTGATCAGTCTTCATCAGGAGGATCGTCCAGTAGGGCTCTTTCAGATTGGGAAAACCACTACAATTACTTCTACTTAACAATATAGGCGATGCGCAGCTAGGTTCAACCGAAACGCGACGAAACAATCCTACAAATATTGTCTCAATCCGAGTTCTTGAAGTTGCTTGACCACTTCCCGAACTCTTTCTTCCTCCTGCTTGGGAGCCACCAAGGTGGCGTCTTTGGTGTGTACAACGATCACATCCTGCATGCCGATGGTGACGACCAAATGATCTGCTTCGCTTCGGACAATCATGTTCTTGGAATCGATGCCTAAGTAGGGACCTTCGACGGCATTCCCCTGACCATCGGGCTTGAGCAATCTGGACATAGCTTGCCAACTACCCACATCGTCCCATTGGAATGGGGCCTCGATCAGAGCCACTTTTGGATGTCGCTCCATAACGGCATAGTCGATCGACTTGCCTTGGATTTCTTGGAAATGCTCTACAAATTTCGCATGGAAATTCGGGGTTCCAATCGCTTGGGAAATCCGATCGATGTGCTCGAACATCTCAGGCTCGTAAGATTTCAGGGCGTTGAGAATGGTCTTGGCTTTCCACAAAAAAATACCGCTGTTCCAGTAGAAACTGCCGGCACTGAAAAACTCCTCTGCAACTTCCTTCTTGGGTTTTTCCCGGAATCGTTGGACCTCAAAAGCCGCCACGCCTGTGGATCCGTCCAAGGCGTTGCCTCGTTCGATGTAACCGAAACTCTCTGCCGGATAGGTCGGACGGATACCAAAAGTCACGATTCTCTCGGGGTCTTGTTCGATCAGACGCACCCCTGCCTGGATCGCGCGATGGAATTCACTTCGGGGCTCAATCACGTGATCCGAAGGCATCACAATCATCATCCCGTCTTTGTCGGCCGCCTGAACCAAAGATGCCGCCACGCCGATGCAAGGTGCGGTGTCCCGCTTGACTGGCTCACCGATGATGTGTTCGATGGGTAAGTCCGGGAGTTGCGATACGACAGCCTCAACTAGCTGAGAATTGGTCGCCACCAAAACGTGCTGACTGGAAACCAAACCCGATAGCCGATCAAAGGTCGTCTGAAGCATCGAGCGAGTACTGCCCATGCGAAGCAACTGCTTGGGAACCTCTTGACGGCTAGCAGGCCAAAATCGTGTGCCCGATCCACCGGCCATGATGACTGCATGTAAGGTCATAAATGCTCTTCTGAATCCTCTAAGTAAAATACGTGTCGCAGTGGATCGACACCGGATGGCTGATTCGTTGTTTGACATCTTGCTCATCCCAAGCCCACGCAGGATGAATTTCGACCACGCAATTCTCGTCGACCCTCGCTCCGGCATCGGTAAGCCATTTGCGATGAAGATCGACGATCGCCTTTTGACAGCTCCGAGGCGTATCGGTCGCCGAACCGATTGCATTTTTAACCGGTGCGAATGACTCAGATGCCAAAGCTTCTACGACCAAAGCCTTTTCTGCTGCAGGCAACAGGTCAAAAACGAATCGCTCAAGCTTGATCGCATTTGGTGCTTTGGGCTCATGCAGATTGCCTAAATGGTCCACATGAGCGACGGCTTTCAAGGCGCGATGAAACGGCAAAGCCTCTGCGCTCTGACTGCACCTGTCCAAGAATTCGACATCGAAGACATGAACCGCAATATTTCCGGCCCATAGCTTCAGCGAACCGTCGGGATTGGTTTGTTTGGCAATCTCCTCTGGCAAATCGCTGTACTCGATGATCTGCGTCTTGCCATCAACCTCAACGACGTTCCCTACTTTCTCGGTTGCAAATCGCTTCTGCACGACTTGCGTGGTTGCTTGGGAACCTTTGAGGATGTGCAATCCGATAAGCAGTGGATCACAGGCCCGGACCAAAGGATTGTCCACCTGCGCATAAAACAGATAACGAATTCCTCGACTCTTGGCTTGCTCTAGCCAGGTGGACTTGGCAAGGGCTCGAACGATACCACCGTGACCATCAGGACTCAAGGCGATACTGGAACGTGATTCCATCAGAATTCGCCCAGTCGTCGCATCGATCGCTGGCATAGTCCCCTGCTGAAAGATCAGCAGATCATCCTGGGACAGACCCAGGTTTGCGTTCGATGAAAAGTACTCCCGGGTTGGCTGATCGGTCGACGGACCGGTCATCACCAAAAAAGGGATCGATACACCATATCGCTTCATCGCGGCACGAAGCGAATCGACATGCATCTGAAATAGAGTCCGACCAGAGATCGGCCCGATCGCATACATGCCCTTGGGTTGGTCAAAACCCAACCGTGTACCCTGACCACCAGCGACCAAGACCATGGCAACCTGACCTGACCGAATCGCTTGACCTCCAAGACGCATCGCTTGTTCGATGAGTTCAGGCGTTCGGTCTGAGAATCGGATCGCTTCGGGAGGCATGGCTCGCCGGGATAACTCCGAGGCGTCGCAGGTCTGAACCTGCGACTTAAGTTCCCGTTGGAGCAAGCCCAAGTCGATCTGTGTGATCTGTCTAGCGAGAGAGAATCGCTCATCCTGACTCAATGAGTCCCAATGCGCTAGCAAGTAATTGTGCTCGCCAGTGCAGTACGAATTCAAATCCTCAAAAGACAGGACCCCGTGGTCTTGGCGACTTGGCTGCATGGTTACTTCACGTCAAGTAGCTCGACTTCAAATACTAATAGTTCATTTGGTCCGATGTCGGCCCCAGCACCTCGCTCGCCGTAAGCCAATCCAGGCGGAATGAATAGCTTCCACTTGTCCCCAACCTTCATCCGCTGCAGAGCTTCGGTCCAACCTGGGATCACACCATTGACTGGAAATTCAATCGGCTCGCCCCTGGCGATCGAACTGTCAAAGACTTTACCACTGAGCAACTTGCCCTCATAGTGAACCTTGACGGTGCTGGTGAGTGTGGGAGTCTTGCCTTTACCTGCCTGAAGCGATAGGTACTGCAACCCGGATTTTGTGGTTTGAACCCCTTCTTTGTCCTTATTGGTCTTAAGAAACTCGTTTGCCTTCTCGAGATTCTTGCGACTCTTGTCGATCATCTTGGACTTAACACGCTCTTGGAGAGCCGTCATCGCTTGCTGGATCTGCTGATCGGTGAGCTTGGCCTTGTCGGTCAAACCATCGGTGAAGCCATCGAGTAGTTCTTTGAGGTCAAAATCCTCGGCACCTAAGCCGCTTGAGGACATGTCCTTGCCGATCTGGAATCCTAATGCGTAACTCTTGGGGTCTTTCAAACCGGTATCTCCCTGCGCTGGAGCCACTTGGGATGGCACGATGACTTTCGGACTATCTTGTCCCAAACTGGATTGCGATAAGTTGGCTAGAATGGACGCGACCGCCAAGCCGAGCATACCAGCTCGGATCAAGCGGCAATGAATGCGATTCAAAACAGTGACTTGCATGGTTTCCTTCCACCGATTGATTACAATGCCTTTTGGCCGCGTTCCAAGGAATGGAAAACCCGCGACTTCGGAACAAAAGACTAGCCGACCAGGATGTTTTTTTGTAGTCCATTCCCCCTAAAACCCCTCGATAAGCCATCGAAAGGCGATGAAATTGTGAAGGCACTCTTGCTCTCCGAAGTAAAAAAACTTCAAGTCGTCGACATGCCCGTCCCCACTTGCGGACCGATGGATTTACTAATCCAAGTCAAGGCATGCGGAATCTGCGGCAGCGATATCCACGGCTTTGACGGCAGCTCAGGTCGTCGCATCCCCCCGCTTGTCATGGGCCACGAAGCCGCTGGGGTCGTCCAAGCCCTTGGATGCGATGTTCAAGGCTTCCAAGTCGGTGATCGTGTCACCTTTGACTCGACGGTTTCCTGCGGAAAATGTCACTACTGCCGAAAAGGATCCATCAACCTGTGCCAGAATCGCCAAGTCCTTGGTGTCTCGTGCAAGGAGTTTCGTCGCCAAGGCGCTTTCGCTGAGTTTGTCACCGTACCCCAAAACATCGCTTACAAAATCCCCGATTCGCTTGCGTTCGAACACGCCGCGATGATCGAAGCCGTCTCGATCGCCGTTCATGCTACCAACCGAACCCCGCGAAGCCTGGGTGGCTCGATCGTCGTTGTCGGTGCAGGGATGATCGGACTACTGTGTATCCAAACCCTCAAGATCGCAGGGTTCTCGAAAATCATTGCCGTCGATCTCGAAGACGAAAAACTGCAACTTGCCAAAAAACTCGGTGCCACCCACACCGTCAATGCTCGCACCCAAGATCCAGTCGAACTGGTACTTCAGTGGACCGATGGAAAAGGCGCCGATGCTGCCATGGAAGTCGTCGGTGCTAATAAACCTGTAAGCACCTGTTTCGAAGTGGTCCGCCGAGGTGGCAGTGTCACCCTCGTTGGAAACCTCGCCCCAACGGTCGAGCTTCCTCTTCAAACAGTCGTCACTCGAGAACTCTCGATCTTCGGATCCTGCGCATCCAACGGCGAAATCCCTCAATGCATCGAACTGCTGGCCTCTGGAGCGATTCAGGTCGCCCCTCTGATCACTGCAACAACAGACCTGGAGAGTACACCCAGTTGGTTCGATCGACTTTACGCGGGTGAAAAAGGGGCTATGAAAGTGATCGTCACCCCTTAGGTACCAACGAGCCATTGGCTCAAGCCAAGAGCGTTGCCCCATGCTTGCTTTGGCATGCGGCAATGACGCTGCCAACCAGCGCCTCTGCTTGGTCGCTCTTGAGTGTCTCACTGTCGCTTTGAAGGGTCAAGGTTAGCAGAACTCGCTTCTTACCTGCACCATCTCGCTTGGTGTCTCGGTAGATTTCCTGAAACGCGATCTCTTTGCACAAAGGCCCCGCAGCATCGCTTATAGTCGCTCGCAAAGCACTCCAATACAAACCCTCATCCACGACAAAATTCAAGTCTCGCAGCATCGCAGGGTAAGGGCTCAGCGCCTTGAGCTTCGGAACACTTCGAGCCCAAACCAGCAATAAATCCAAATCCAATTCTCCAATCGCCACAGATCCATCGATTTTGCTAGACGTCGCAACTGCTCTGCTAAGCGATCCTACCCAAGCAAGCATTTGATCTTGGTAAAACCAAGCGACCGTCGAGCCTTTCTCTGAAAAGTCAAAATCGATCAATCGCTCCTGAAGCTCAGGACCCTCAGGCCCCCAAACTCGTTGAACAATCTCCTCGAAGACCCCTCGTATAACCCTCGGATCGCTCTCGGAAATGCAGCCCAAATGAAACTGCTCTTTGGGGAGTCGGTCCCCTTGTGGCAAGTAAACATTCGCGGTCTCAAAAAGCCGCACATCGCGATTCGACTGAGCCTGATTATGAAGCCTCGCAGCAATCAAACTTGGAATCAAAGACCTTCGTAAGCAACTGGCTCCTTCCAAAAGGGGAACCCAGGTGGTAAGAGGATCTTGGGAACCCCAAGGAGAGATCCGATCCAAGACCGACTTGCCAATCAAACTCGGATTGAGGGTTTCATTAAACCCAGCCCCACAGGCGATCGCTCGCACCGAATGCATCATCGTGTCTTTAGGCCGTCGCGACGAAGCAACCATCGGAACGCTGGCGTTCTCGGGTATCTTTTGGTATCCATGAATCCGTGCGATCTCTTCAATCAAATCGGCTTCTCGTGTCAAATCCTGACGAAACGAAGGAGCCTCCACGGTCATGCAATCCGATTGCGAATCAACCTTGCAACCTAGTTTTGTAAGTATTTGACCACAACGATCCCAGGGAACCTCTATCCCCAACACCTGTGCAACCCGATGCCGCCGCAACTGGATCGGCCCAGCAACAGTGGGCTCGCCGTGCGTATCGATCAATCCATCGAGCAATTCCCCACCCGCCAATTCGAGAATCAATTGACAGCAACGCATCGAAGCCCAATCGAGTCCGTTGGGATCAATGCGACGCTCAAAACGGTGCGACGACGGCGAATGCAGCTTGAGCTTCCGAGCGGTCCTGCGAATCGCCATCGGCAAGAAACAAGCCGACTCGATCAGCAGATCTACCGTCGAGTCAGAAACTTCACTATCGAGCCCCCCCATCACCCCACCAAGCGCTAAAGGACGCTGAGCGTCGGCGATGACAACCATCTGCGAATCCAAAACATAACTGCGATGATCAATGGCTTGGAAATTCTCTCGATCCACCGCCGCTCGAACGATTATCTTATTTGACTTCACTTTGGCCAAATCGAACGCATGCAGCGGTTGGCCACACTCCATCATGACATAGTTGGTCGCATCGACCACGTTGTTGTTCGGTCGGACCCCGATGGCTCGAAGCCTCTTGGCAAGCCACTCGGGACTAGGCCCAATCTTGACCCCTTGGATCACTCGGGCTGTGTACCTAGGACAAGCTTGCTCAAAACGATTTTCAACGGTCAAGACATCATGCACCGATCGGCTTGATGTCTTCAAGTTGGGGTTTGGAATCGTCAACGCAATGTCATAAAGAACAGCAGCTTCTCTTGCGATTCCGATATGCCCCAAACAATCCGCTCGATTGCTGGTGACCTCCAAATCGATCACGGGCACACCTTCAACCCACTGGGTGCTCTCGTGATTCAATCCGGACATCGCCCAACGATCGACAACCTGGTCGGTCGGCAGATCAAGTTTCACGTAGTCCGAAAGCCATTCCCAAGAAATCAACATGTCACAACCCGTTAACCGATCAGGTAGCAAACTGGCGCAAGAATCGAACGTCGCTTCGGTACAAATCCCGTATATCCGTGATCCCGAATCGTCGCATGCACAGACGCTCGACGCCTAAGCCAAACGCGAATCCCGACCAAGCCTCCGGATCGATACCCACTGCCTGGAACACATTCGGATCTACCATGCCGGCTCCTCCAAACTCGATCCACTGGCCATTCCACCAGTAATCGACCTCGACACTCGGCTCGGTAAACGGAAAGAACGAAGGGCGAAAACGGATGTTCACATCTCCGCCTAAATAACTGGTGGCGAACAATCGCAAAACACTTTTCAGCTGCGCCATCGTCACGTTGCGATCTACCCACAATCCTTCCATCTGATGGAACATCGGAAAATGGGTCGCATCAGGAGCATCAGGACGGTACACGCGACCAAGAGAAATGATCCTCAGGGGCAATGCCTCTTTTTCCATAACCCGAATCTGCACCGTGCTTGTCTGACTGCGCAATAGTCTTTCTGCAGGAGCCTCACCCGAACCGGTTGACGGAGGCGATAGGGACTTGGCTGTCGCCAAATAGAAATTGTCTAACGGATCTCTGGCCGGATGATCCTCGGGGATGTTCAACGCCACGAAGTTGTGCCACTGGTCCTCGATCTCAGGGCCTTCGGTGACGTTGAAACCCAATCGGCCCATGATCTCTTTGAGATGCTCGAGCGTTTGGGTGATCGGATGGACAGTTCCGATCCTGGGCCGCAGCCCTGGGAGCGTCGGGTCCAACAAAGGACCGCTGGACTTGGGTGCAGATTCTCCGCCTAGCCTCAATGCAGCTTGTGCGATCAACTCTTCGATCCGGTCTCGGACCTGGTTGAACCTCTTTCCAGCAGCGGGCTTGTCTTTGACGTCGATCGAACCGAGCATCTTTTGGACACTCTTGAGCGCACCGCTCTTTGCACCGGTGTATTTGACTCGGAACTCTTCGAGAGCTTCAGCCGTGCCGACCCGTTCTAGGCTTGAATGGGCATCTTCCAACAAGCCATCGAGGGTCGTGAGGAATTGATCCAGCGCCATGGTGTCGGCCGGTGAGCCTAAGCTGACTTCTTGGACAGAGCCTCTTTGACGGCAGCAACCACTACCTCAAAGCCGCTTGGATCATGGATCGCCATCTCTGAAAGTTGCTTGCGATCGATCTCGATGTTGGCCAAGTTCAAGCCGTCGATGAATTGGCTATAACGCAAGCCGTGCAAACGGGCAGCGGCGTTCAACCGGATGATCCAAAGACGACGGAAGTCACGGCGTCGACGACGACGATCCCGGTAAGCGAACCTACCTGCACGAACCAAGTTTTCTTTGGCGGTACGGTAGAGCCTACGACGACCGCCGACGTAACCTTCGGCCCTCTGAAACATCCGTCGCTTTGCCTGGCGACGTGCTGAACCCTTGCGTGTCCTCATGGAAAATCAAACCTTAATGGTTGGAGCGACTCAGGTCCCCGCACGGAACTTACTAGATCGCTCTAGGATTGGCGACCTACCCGTCGGCCTGGACGGGGAAAATGTGCGGATGTTATTACCCAGACGCCTGGTACTAATAAAAGGCCGTTAGTAGCTATTGCCCCGCAGAGCATCGACAATCGCGCGAGTCAGATTGGGTTCCAGGACCCTGGTTCCACGCAGTTGACGGATTTTCTTGGCCGGCTTGCTAATGGCCAAGTGGCTGGTACCACACTTGCGGTGCTTAACCTTTCCGGTTGCAGTCAATCGGAATCGTTTTTTGGTGGATTTGTGCGTTTTTTGTTTGGTCATGGCTTAGCGGAACCTGTGTCGAATGGTACCCAGAATCGCATGCAATGCGTCTTATGGTGGGGGCAAAAGTGTAGCCGGAATCCTGGGAACATCCAAGGGGAAAAACCGATTCCTCAGCGATAAGATCCGATTATGCTTTCGGGGCCGGGCCAGTCAGACCGCCGTCTGCCCTTCAGGCTGCGTTTTGAAGCTCCGCTTCGCTGGCCGGATCCGATGGTTGATGCTTGGAATCGAACCTGCGTCGGACTTTATGCCTGAAAATCAGAAAAAAACGGGACCACCAGGGGTGCTTGGTCGCCTTGGGATCGAAAACACAGCCTAACGGACCAGCTAAAATCGCGGGCAAAAGAACCAGTTCGGCAATCACGCCCGCGACCAAAATGGTCAGCATCAACCATCCAAACCTTTGGGTTGGCGTAAAGGTGCTGAAGGCAAAAACAGAGAGTCCCAGCCCACTGATGCAGGCTGCCTGCAGGGTGGGGGTCCCGCATTGCTTGTAGGAAGCGATGATCGCGGCCCGCCGGTCCTTCAACTCCAACACGTTGCCTCGGAACCAGGACAGGAAGTGGATCGTGTCGTCGACGGCAACCCCCAACGCGATACTGGCCGTCATCATCGAGCCGATATCGATGGCAATTCCCAACCAACCCATCAATCCGAATATGAAAACCACCGGGACGATATTTGGGATCATCGCCACCATCCCAGCCCGGAAACTTCGGGAAACAAAGATCATCAGCGGAGTGATCGTCAGAAAGGACCACAGGGTGCTTTCCATCAAGCTCGTTAGCAAGGCTCGTTGGGCTTTGTAAACAATAGGCACCACGCCAGTGAAAACCGACGATACCCATTGCTTTGGCTGCAGCGGATCTTTGCTTTCTAAATCGATGATCTTGCTCAAAGCGGTCTCGAGCGTTCGAACCTCGTTGTTTGAAAAAGCTCCCGCCAAAACAATCGCGTCGTAGTCCTCAAGTTCTTGCAACTGAACCAAAGGCATCGATTTGGAATCGATGGTGGCTCGGGCTACCTTTAAACGTGCGTTTTTCAACAGGTTCGAGATCTCATCGGACCGAGCTTTACCGGCAGTAAAGGCTTCTCCACTGGGACCATCGACCACTTCGGGATCCCACAAAATCACCTTTTTACCCACGAACTTGGTGTCGCCACTCCAAGCGGCCAAACGCCTAAGGATTTGCACTCGGTCGCTTTGAGCCTGCAAAACAGGTTCGACGACATCGTGAAGCTCATGGACAAATTGCCCGTAGTCGACCCCTTCAAATGCAGCCACCCGAAGCGAGATTCGCCAAAGCTCATTCCCGGTATCGGAGTCCACTCTGAGAAAACCGGACTTCATAAAGTCCTCTCGCTTGGATTCAAGCGTGGAGTTGTAAACACTACGCTCGATCATTTTCTTGGTGCTCGAGCCATTGGTTGGCAACGATGGAGCAAACGTCGCTGCCGAAAGGCTTCTGCCAACCCATCCTAGAGCACCCTCGCCAAACCGCTTCTGGATCGCTTCTTGCACTCGGAGAGTGGTCTCCATCCGCTCTAAAAAGTTCAACTTCCCAATTTCATCGGGACTGACTTCCTCGGTGTTTTGGGAGCTGGCCGGGGCGCTTGCGGCCAAACTATTCTGGTTAAACTCCAGGACGATCTCCATCGGGACCAGTTTCCCAAGATGGGTTTCAAGCCAGCGGTAATCCTTGAGAATCCTGGCTTGGGAATCGAAAAGTTCGAGCAAATCGATGCTGGTTCGTATCCGGAACAGGCCCAAGCCCACCGCGCCGCAGAAAACCATACTCGCCAATGCGACTCCAAAGTGGTTCCGAACGATGAAACCCGAGAACGCCCCCCAGAATCGCTCGCTGAAGGATTCGACGGCCAAATGCTCACTCTTATTAAGGCCCTGAGAATCCCGCTTGGCCTGCATTTGCTCTGGACTAAGCTCCCATCGCTTGGCATAGCCGATCAAGTGCAGGGTTGCAGGCAAGATCAAAAACAACACAAAGTTGAGGATCATCACCCCCGAGGCCGAGTAGAGTCCGAACTTTCGAATCGGAACCAACTCGCTCGAACACAGCGAGAGCAATCCAAAGGCCGTGGTCAACGAACATAGCACCGCTGGCTTGAGAGCATGAATCACCGCACGCTCGGTCGCACCCTTTAAGCCCCCTTCGTGCACGGCATCCTGATAGTAATTGATGAAATGGACTGCACCCGAGATGGCTAAAACGTAAACCAACGAAGGCATCGACAGGACAATTGCATCGACGGTTTCACCCGTGGCCCAAATCATCGCTAGAGCCGAAGCAGCACTGGTGACCGAGCACAAAAAGACGATCCAAGTCAACAGAAAACTACGGAGTGACCACCAAGCCAGAAACAAACCGAGAATCCCAGAGAACCCAGCCAACCGGACCAATGTCCGCTCCCCTTCCTCGTCGATCGAAATGTTGTCGACCGGAGGCCCCCCCAAATGCAACTGGGAATCAGGAATACCGACTCGGTCGATCAACCGACGCAACACCCCGGGCGGAATATTTGGCCGAAAGATTCTCTTTTGGCCATGCCCAAGCACAGGCTTGAGTTTGCCAGAGGTGCTCGGATCCAAAGAAACAATCACGCAGGTCTGACGTCCATCAGGCCCCAAAACCGCACCCTTGAGACGCTCGACGGCCTCCTCGGGAGCCAAGGCATGCTGTCCGGTAGTCAATTGAGTCAATAAGGTTCTGCCCGACTGAGCCCCCTTGAAGTACCTCTTCGCCTCGACCGCATCCACATCGTTGGGGTCAGCTTGCTCGGGAGCCACCAATCCGATCAACTGGGCAATTCGAGGATCGTCTTGCTCAGGATCCGATGGGTCTTGGCCAAGCTGACAGCCATCCCAACTGACGATGATGAATTGGTCCGAAGGGAAGTTCTTCCTAAACCTGGCAAGCTCATCGGTCTCACGATACGACTTGGGCAACCAGTCTTCCACTTTATTAACGTTGCTCTGGACGGCTAGTCCTGCACCGTAGTAGGCAAAAGGGACACATGCCAGACTCAAGAGCAGCACAAGCCAACCCCATCGGTCGTAGAACGTTTTTCCGCTGTTGGAGTTGTTCTGCACTTGGATGCCTAATTCGGGGCGACGGATGACGGTTCTTGGGAACGACGACTCTGGAACTTAACTCTGGGAAGGAACTCTAGGAGGTTGTTGATCCCTTGACCAAAGGAGGATTGACCCAGGAACATCTGGACGGATCCATGAAAAATCCGTTGACGAGGAGACCGAGTTTACAAAACCCCAAGCGATTCCCATAGTTTGAAAATCCGCAAAGGGGGTACTTTTTCTCAAAACCAGCAGTGTTAGGGAGCTGGCGCAAAATTTGCCGAACCGGGTATTTGAAACCTCACACCATCGGTCTGCATCGGCAAAAAGCGCCGTTCAAATGGAGGAAAACCACCAAACCTATCCCACCGAAGGGCCCCGTCACCATTAGGCCTGTTGATTTTACAAGATCCCACATGGCCTGCGGTTTTGATTTTTCGCAATCTTCATTGCAATAAATCCGCCTGAATCTGGGATTTCCAGAAACATTGCTTGTTGAAATTCAGTCTCAATTAAGATAAGCTTTTTTGTCGAAGCTGATGATAGCACTCCCTGTTCCAAAAGAACCCTCCTGCCAACATGTCCCCTCCCTGGAATTTAAACGCAGTACCGGTCGAGTATCTTGCTCCCGAAACCGAGGGTGTGGTGGTGGATTTATGTGGTGAAGAAAAGAATGTTCACCGTCTTGAAGAACTTGGGATCCGTTGCGGTTGCAAAATCCGGATGCTTTGCCCGGGTGAGACTTGTTTGCTAGCCATCGAGGGCAAAAAAATGTGCCTTCGATTGAATTCCACCGCAGAGATCCTAGTTCAACCTTTGACTCCCTAGTCGACTTGGGTAAGTCCATCGAGCTTCGAGCAATAGGCAGTGCCCATTCATGGTGACGATCACGTTAAGTGAGTTGCAAGCGGGTCAGGCGGGGACCATTGTCAGTATCGAGGGGAATGACTCGGTTGCGGCACGTCTGATGGAAATGGGGCTAATCCCCGGGGAGCTGGTGCAGATGGTTGGACAAGCTCCTTTGGGAGACCCAGTTGAGTACGAGGTTGTAGGGTACCGACTCAGCTTGCGTCGAGTGGAGGCTCGCCGAGTTCGTGTCGAAAGAGCATAGGGGAACTGAATGCCTACGGTCGCATTGATCGGCAATCCAAATACTGGCAAGAGCAGTTTGTTCAATGCGCTGTGTGGAGGCCAAGCGAGGGTCGGGAACTATCCGGGAGTCACGGTTGAACACAAGACCGGACGTATGCAACTTGGGCCGCCGCCACTTAAGATTGTGGAGTTGGTGGATTTGCCGGGAACGTATTCCTTGAGCGCGCGCTCAGCCGATGAAGCTGTTTCGGTTGAGGTATTGTCGGGAGAAATGCCGGGATTGACACGCCCCGATGCGGTGATCGTGATTCTTGATGCCACGAACTTGGAACGCAACTTGTATCTGCTGAGCCAAGTTCTTGAGTTGCAATTGCCCACGCTAGTGGCTCTGAATATGTGGGATCGACTCGGTTCCGAGGGGATCGCGATCGATCCAAAAATGCTTTCGGAGTCTTTGGGGGTACCTGTCGTTTGCACCAGTGCCTCAAAAATGATAGGGATAGCAGACTTGAAACTGGCTTTGTCGGATCTTCTAAGCGGTGCGGCCAAGCCCCTGCGATCCAGAGAGAGTCTTGCCTGTGGTGCTTTTCCCGAATCGTTTCATCGGCAGGTCGATGAGCTCCAAAGGTTTTTAGAGTCTCAAGGTTGTCCGCTTTTGCGATTTCAAGCCGAGCGGTTGCTAATCGACGATCCTCAAGCCCATTCGTATCGGGTGATTCCCAGGGGGCTTGCTGCTTGGGTTACCCAGCGGGTCGGCCAATCTCGACAAGAGCTTGCCGACCAAGGCGTCTTGATTCCGTTGTTCGAAACGCGCGCCCGATACGCTTGGATCAAGCAACGGGTTGCAGGGGCGATCCAAAGAAGTCCGATGGATCGAAAGAATTCTGGAAGCGACCAGTTTGATCGTTGGTTGACTCATCGATGGTTTGGCTTGCTGTTCTTCATCCTCCTGATGTTTTTGATTTTTCAATCGATCACCTGGATTGCAAGTTGGCCAATGGATGGAATCAATCTGGCTTGTGGGTGGTTAGCAGATCAAGTTGCCTCGATGATGGCACCTGGACCTCTGCGCAGTTTGTTGGTCGATGGAGTCCTAGGCGGGATCGGATCGGTGCTGGTCTTTTTGCCTCAAATCGCGATTTTATTCTTCTTCATCGCGGTGCTTGAGGATTGTGGTTACATGTCCAGAGCCGCTTTCATGATGGATAAGTTCATGTCGGTCATCGG
The DNA here is from genome assembly GCA_018969045.1 of Planctomycetota bacterium. Lineage (GTDB taxonomy): Bacteria > Planctomycetota > Planctomycetia > Pirellulales > Pirellulaceae > JBKCUI01. The sequence continues at coordinate 22,537 of JAGWZB010000013.1, forward strand.
AATGAGCGGGAAATCCTTTTTGCCGCTGATGTCTTCCTTTGCCTGTGCTATTCCTGGCATCATGGCAACGCGAACGATCGAGAATCGACGTGATCGGATGGTCACTTTGCTGATCGCCCCTTTGATGAGTTGTTCGGCAAGGTGGCCTGTCTATGTGCTCATGGTTAGTGCTTTTGTTCCAAACCGATCTTACCTCAGCGGCTGGGTGGGTCTCCAAGGAGCGGTACTTTTTGGAATCATGTGCGTGGGTGCTTTGGTCTCGATCCCAGTAGCATGGTTGCTTAAGCGATTCGTTTTCCCAGGCGATCCATCGACCTTCATCATGGAACTTTCGAGTTACAAGTGGCCTAGTTTGCGAGTGGTGATCATGCGTGTCTGGGAACGCGTCCTTTCCTTCATCGCTCGAGCCGGTTCTCTGATTTTTATCACCTCTGTGCTTGTGTGGGCGGCAGCCTATTTCCCTGGTGATCATGGACCGGCCGACAAGGCCCAGGCGGAGTTAGAAGCTCAAGAATCGATGAACAATCCCGACACAACCAAGCTTGAATCCCTCCGGGAACAGGTCCATCGCTACAACGCTCAGTTGATTTCGCAAAGTTACCTCGGGAGGGCTGGTGATTGGATCGAACCGATCGTTCGACCTCTGGGGTGGGACGGCAAAATCGGTATTGCCGTCTTGGCTTCTTTTCCGGCTCGCGAGGTGATCGTCGCGACACTTGGGACCATTTACTCGCTGGGTTCGGATCAAGACCAGCACAGCCAAGGGCTAGTCGACCAACTCAGGGCTGCCACCGGACCTGATGGCAAAGCGGTCTATTCGTTGGCGACTGCATGTTCGATTATGGTTTTCTTTGCACTTTGCGCGCAGTGTGTCTCGACGCTCGTTACGATCCGTCGGGAAACCAATTCATGGCGATGGCCGATATTCTCGTTCGTGTACATGACCACGCTTGCTTACATCGGTGCTTGGATTGCCTACAGTTTCATGAGCCGTTGGTGATAGATTCATGACGCATGCAACGGACTATCCTGAATTTCGACAACTCTTGGGTGCACACGGTTGCTCGACCATCTGCACACGAATCCTGTTTTTCTGGGCTCCTTATGCGATCGCAAAGGCTTATCCTGCCGAGCCGTTGTATTTGGGTCTATTGGGGTTGGTACAAGCCATCCCGGCTTTGAGCCTCGCGATTTTGGGTGGACATCTAGCCGATTTTTTGGATCGCAGAAATTTACTACGCTACTCTTATGCTTTGCAGTGTCTTTGCGCCGTTGGCATGACCGCTTCGGTCTATACCGATGGCTGGATGAAATTGGCGGTGATCTTTGTGTGCATGTTCTTCTTGGGAGTTGCTCGTGGGTTTGCTGACCCGACGATGCCAAGCTTGGAGGCGCAGATCGTTCCGAGGTTGGCGGCCCTAAGCGCAGCGACTTGGACAACCATTGTCTGGCATGCTTGTGCTGTCTTTGCACCTCTGCTTGCCGGGGCTTTGATCCAATACATCGGAAACCTAGCTCCCTTTGTTCTGGCCATCCTGTGCTCGAGCCTTTCGATCGTGCTGGTGAGTTGGATTTCACCTAAGCCAAGACAACAGCAAGGCCCCAAAGAGCCGTTAGGCCAGTCGATCACAGCGGGTTGGCGTTTTGTGATGCAAAGGCGAATCCTTTGGAACTCGATGGCATTGGATCTATTTGCCGTCCTCTTTGGAGGTGCCATCGCGATGCTACCTTTGTATGCAGACCAAATTCTGCATACCGGCCCGGTCGGGCTTGGGATCCTGAGTGCCTCACCGATGCTTGGAGCTTTGATCTGCGCCATTCTTTGCATCCGTTTTCCTCCGAGGGCCAATGCCGGAAAAATTTTGCTCTCGAGCGTCTTTGGTTTCGGAATTTGCATGATTGTCTTTGCGCTCTCGACAAACTTGGTCCTATCGGTCGCCGCGCTGTTTTTCAGCGGGATGCTCGATGGAGTCAGCGTCGTGATACGCAAGTCCATTTTGAGGTTGTATTCACCCGAGTCCATGCGAGGTCGGATCGCGGCGGTCAATTCTGTTTTTATCGGTGCTTCTAATGAGCTGGGGGAACTCGAAAGCGGACTTGCAGCCCACTGGCTCGGATTGGTTCCCAGCGTGGTTATCGGTGGCATGACCACTTTATGCATCGTGGTGTGTGTGTCGCTCTTTGGTAAAGAAGTCCGAGAATTTGATATGCATTCTCAAATGCAGCCACAACCCAAGGAAAACAAGTAGCAACTACCGAGCTGTTTGAATCTTGGCTGGCCCCGCTTTTGCGCAGACATCCGTCCAGGATCCATCGATAATGTCCACCTTGATCTTATCCAGCAACCACCGAGCTTGCTGGTCGTCTTGTACGATCACAAAGACCACCGGTCCCCAACTGGATTGACCAACGCCCCGAAATCCTAAACTTCGAAATCGATCCACCCAGTAACGAATTCGTGGACTGCGATAAGCATCCCCTACTGCAGGTGCGAATATCTCGCCTGCCAATTCACCGTACAAACCGATCGCATGGCTTGCACCTGGGTAATCTGAGTTCTGCAAGCAAGGTAGTATCTGCTGGTCGATGAGTTCCAGCATTCGAGCTCGGTTGGGATTCTCTCGTTTAGAACAAAAATCAAAAATAGACTGCTCGTTGTCTCCCCAATCCCCTTGATAAACATCCTCGCACACCAAGACAACGCGCCACTGGTCGGGAAAGGACTGTAAGCGGGTCCTGGGGGTATCGACAGAGTCTGATAGAGATAGTTTTCCTTGGTCGACGATCATTTGCCCATGCAAAAAACCATGCAACCCGATGTGAGATCGCAGACCACGTCCGCTGTCGATGAGGATGTCTTGCAGATGGCGACCCCGATCCATCAAACTTGCACTACTTGGTAAATCGAGATTCAGGGCGTTGAGCATCGCAGAAGCCGCGCAAGCAAACTGAGTTCCTGAACCGAGCCCAACATGCGGTACCGGAGCTTGTTCAAGCTCGATTCTTCCCAACGGGACCGTGCCATGCCGTTTTTGAAAGCGGTCATAGACGTCGATGAATCGTCTTTTCCAATAGCTGTCTTGCCAGTCAAGTGACAGGTCCTGTCGACCGGTTGTTGAACCTTCCTCCCAAGAGCGATTCATGGTCATCGAAAGTCGCACCGAGGGCCGATCGATCATCAACCCGATCCCACCAAAGCAATAGGGTGCCTGTGGGTGGATCTCTAGTAGCCCAAAATGCAAACGCGAATAGGCCTCAACCAGCAGACGCTCATCGAAACAATCTTTCAAAATGTTCGAATCAAGTTTCGACAGCACTGTCTTTCAATCGAATCGGTGCGGTTGTGTCGACCTTGACCTGAGCGACTACAAGCGCGTTTTCTTGGGACCCCCTCCAACCGGGAAGCTCGAGCCTGTTGGCAACCCATCCTGGATGAAGAACTCTGCCTGATGGAGTCGATGAATCCCCGACCAGATCCCAACGGTTCGGAGAGACTGAATCTGGTATTTCGATCAACTCTCCTTCGATCTGATCGACTAAGGTCGTTAGCTCCATGCACTCATCAAGGCATTGGTGGGATTGGTCAAGAACCCCCCTAGCCATTCGACCAACCTGCTCATCGCTTAATCCTTCAAGATCCTCGTAGATCAAGTCGACCAGACCCGCGCGGCGTTGCAAAAGAGCAAGCAAAGTGATCGCTTCACTTCGCCGACCTATCCGGCTTGAACCACTCCTCTGGGAACCCGAGCTTGGTGCATCCTCTGGATCGCCACGACTGCTGCTGTAATACCCTTTACCCAGCCCCGGGGTGGCGGGAATGGTCAAAGGGGACTTCTTGGACACTCTTTTGATGCGTCCCGTGGGTCGCTTTCTTGCCTGCAACTCCAATTTGAGGACTTGGCTGATAGCTTGGGCTACGTTGGGGTCCAACAAGGTACCAAAGAAGGCACGAATCGCTAGTACTAGTCTCATGGTGGGCTATGCGAAGGACTCATGGCTGGAAGGCGGGTTTAGCCGGGACGTGAAATTTTATCGAGTCCACATTGTCCTTGGAATCATCATTCTTATCATTTCCGAAAATAAGGACTCTTGACCCATAATTTGCCACTCCAGGAAAACTCAAGCAAGAATGCTAAGCGATTACCGGCAAAATCTTCTGTCAGAACTCAAAAAAACTAAATCAACCGTGGGGCGGAGTATCTGATCCGACGGAAAAAATGTCTTTGTAATCACAACAGCCCGCCGTCTTGCGCTTTCGACTACTGAGATTGGCGACGATCCAGTAAACTTCTGCGAAGCCTTGATAGATTCAATTCCTGAGAGAACTTCCTCATGAGAAGCCTTACTACGCTTGAGGGTAAATCCGACGCCGAAGCCTTCGTCGCCTACCTTCTGACCCTGGGAATTTCCACCCATGTAGAACCCGCATCGAGCCCCATGGATGCCAGATTCCAAAACGGGCCAGCAGCCGACTCGACAAAGCCCGATCTATGGGAAGTTTGGATCAAGAACGAGGATCGGTTGGAACAAGCCAAAGAGGAATTGGCCGCCTTCGAAGCCTCTCCAAAAGACCCCAAGTACTCCGCAGCGCTGCGTCAAGCCAACCAAATCCTCAAAGAGCAACGAGAACAGGCTCGACTGCGCCAGCGCAACATCCAATCCCCTCGACTCGACCAGCCAAGAGCCTCCATGTTCAGCGGAAAACTACCACCGCTCACATTGACCCTGGTTATCCTCTGTTGCGTTTTTGGATTCCTGACGGCTTTTTCTAAACCAAGCCCAGAGAACCGACTCGGACTCTCGATCGTCAAGCAGTTGCAGTTTGTCGATATGGGGCTCTATGCAAAAACCCTCGACCCTGCAGCTTCGCTCAAACAAGGCGAACTCTGGCGAGTGATCACTCCGGCGTTTCTTCACGGCGATCCGATCCACCTACTGATGAACATGTTGGCCCTTGCTTCCTTGGGACGACTCGTCGAAAGAATGATCGGCATTCGACGCTATGCAATCCTGCTGGTCCTGCTGGCCATAGGGTCCCACCTTCCTCAAGGCCTCTTGGGAGAAAATCTCTTAGGTGTCCGAGGACTCTCTGGTAGCCCTAACTTTGTAGGAATCTCCGGGGTGATCATGGGGCTCTTTGGCTACATCGCGATCAAGACCAAGCTGAACCCGAACATAGGATTTTCCCTATCGCCGCAATCCTATTTCATGGTTGCGATCCTGCTGGTGATCGGATTTGCAGGGGAGATGTTTGGGAATGTTGGCAACCTTCACATGGCCAACTTTGCACACCTGGGTGGACTCGTTTCGGGTGTTTTGCTTGGCATCATCAGCGAACAAGTGCGCGGCTGATCGACTCGATCAGGTCCGAAATGGAAAAGGGTTTTGGCAACACCGCTTGGGCCCCGAGTTGATGGGCTCGGGCCCGAATGCAATCGTCCAACTTTGCAGACATCAAAATGCAAGGCAACTGAGGCAACGCTTGGCGAACACGCTCGAGTGTCCCGAGTCCATCCAACCTTGGCATGTGAATATCAAACAAAGCCAAATGAATGTTGCCACACTCAATCGCTTCGATCGCTTCTAGCCCATCGGACGCTTGGCAGGTCCGGAATCCACGTCGGCTCAGTACCTCATCGAGCGTCATCCTGAAGGCTGCGTCGTCATCTGTTATTAGAACTCGATGTTCCATTTTAACTTATCGCGATGATCATGCCGGGGACTTCTCCCCTTGAAAAAAAGACCATACAACTTCCCTGATTCCATAACATTATCACTATCGCCCCGGCCAAATCAATTCCGCTTGAGGAGACTTTTATTCCATGATCAATCCTGAAGAGTTTTGGGCCGGCTTGGCAGACGATCTCCAGGAAAGGAAGTCCCAAGGGCTGTTTCGCAGCCTCGTTTCCAGCCGGCACGTCGGTCCGACTTCCACCATTCGGCACGGAAAAGAAGTGCTGCATTTTGCATCCAATGACTACCTGGCCATGGCTTGGAACCCCGCAGTATGCCACGAATACCACAGAATTGTCTCCACCTGGGGCGTCGGCTCAGGCGCAAGCCCCCTAATCCTCGGGGCTTCTGAAGAATACCGGAACCTAACCATAGCGTTATCCTCGTGGCACCAATGCGATTCGGCTCTGGTCTTCCCATCTGGATATGCCGCCAACTTTGGTACGCTGGCCGCTTTGGCCTGCCCTGAAGATCTCATCCTCTCAGATTCTCTCAACCATGCATGCCTGATCGACGGTTGCCGCATCTCCAAAGCCACCCTAAAAATCTACCCTCACTGCAATCTGAATGCCCTGGACCAACTTTTGAAAAAACATCGCAGTGAGTTTCGAATGGCCTTTATCGTCACCGACTCGCTCTTTAGCATGGACGGAGACTTAGCTC
>JAGWZB010000329.1 GCA_018969045.1 Planctomycetota bacterium
CACGGCGAGCACGTCTACCAAGTCGGCGAGCTGGGCGTGGTGGTGCATAATTCATATCCCTCGCATCCTGACTTGCCCTTGCGACTAGCCGGAAAGACGCACGCAATTCTAAATGAGGGAACTCATCTGATTAGTGGCGGTCCCGTTGCTAACGTTTTGAAGGGGCTTCAGGGACTTTCTGATGATGCCTTAAAAGCTCTAACGCACGTCGAGGCTCGGGCAGTTGCAAGAATGATCGAGGGAGGATTGGACGAAGCCACGCTATTTATAGATTATGCAAAAGGACCTTGTAAGTATTGCCGAAATGGAATCGGAGAGCTGATGAAGAGTGGCCAAAAACTATGGGTGGTTTTTGACGAAGGTGTCGGCTATTTCACTACATCAGGTTGGACGCGATTGCTATGATCAGTTACAACTTGCTAAGGTTAGATGGAAAAACACTCGAAGGTGCTGCTACTAGCCGAGTCCACCAATTAATCGCGCGCTTGCTTCAGGTAAACGTTCAAGTCTCGGGTGAAACGAATGTCGAGACTGTTGTAACCGATGCGATAGACAACAGAGAAATAAGTCTCGACTTTACTCGAATTGACAATCCTGATGTCTCAAAGTCGATCGGTTGGATCATTCAACGGCGTGAGGCTGATAATAAATACATTTATATTCTCTATCGCGGGATGCATATACATTTTCCCTGTGCACGAACGAGAGCGAATCTTTTTGGTTCGATCGAGTACATTTCTGAGAACTGTATTTTTTCGCAGACGACACTTGTTGATTGGATATTGTCGAATTTCCTCAGAGATTCGATTGAGCAAAATTTTCGCTGGGAACGCCTAATAGAACATGTGACCGCTGAAGTAGAGTAGATTAGTTGCGATTTGATGAGAGTTAGGCTTGAATGGCATCATCGCTGATGGTCAATTTAACCAATCGCGAATTCTCTAGATTAGCCTGATTCACTGCCATCGACGACTGCCCACCGATTGCTGACGGCAAAGGCTCATAGATGTAGGCACATTCCATGTGCCGTCCCCCGTATTTAATCAAGTGCACATCATACGCTGGCGGACGGCACAGCGGAGTGTGCCTGCTACCTTGTGCTAGGTGCCGACGGCACTGTCGAAACCATCACTGGAACGACCATCCACCCAGTCTGGTCAGTCGATCGCCAGGAATGGGTGCCGCTGGCTGAGCTAGCCCAAGGCGAGAGGCTTTGTTGCGATACTGAGTCTTTCGGATTGGGTTTTTCCTCTAGCCTCAAGCCTGCGGCCTGGTTCTGAGCGTATCCCTTTCGCGAGTCACCCAGCCGGTCTACAATGTCGAAGTCCACGGCGAGCACGTCTACCAAGTTGGCGAGCTGGGCGTGCTGGTGCATAATGCGTGTTCGTCTACATCAGGTAATAACGCCGCGGCTGCGTTGGGACAAAAGATGCACCGCATGTATAAGGCAGGATTGGCAGATGGAACACACACATTCAAAGAGTATGTCATCATCACCCAGGCCACCGCAAGGTGACCAACGGAAATCAGACCCGCTGGCTAACCCCTAACGGCACTGACTTTAGTGAGATTTCGAGAAACACGATCAGATTGGCACGATATTTGCGCAACGAATCTTGAGCTTTTAAATTCTGCCTGAATGGCGTTGTCGCGATAAGGAAGCTCACATGAAGGATTCGCAAACCAAGTCAATCGCACCTCGGGTCAATGACTGCGATCGAGTACTCCGATTGCTAGACGAATTGGTCGATTTGGAGGAGGCTGACTCGATATCGCTTTCTGGCGAGAACACTGTTTACAAAGCCAGCGTGGTTCTTTGGACGCTGGTATGTCAACGGATGAGCTGCGATACAACGATGGAAACTGCGGTGAAGTTGTTGCTCAAACACAAACCCTCCTTGCTGCCTGCCAACAACAAGCGAGTTTCGGGAAATAGGCTCTCAAATAGCACAGGGGCCTACAGCAAGGCTCGCAGCCGATTGAATGTGCAGGCGGCTAAGTGGCTTGCCCAAAGCGTCAGCAATTCTCTGATTGAATCCTCACTTGCAACGTTCGAAAACCAGAGGGTTTTCACACTCGATGGAACAGGTATCCTCTTGCCGCCTGAGCCCGAGTTTCGCAGGCTCTACCCACCAGCGTCTGACAATAGCGCCTCGCCGGTAGCACTCTTGGTCGTCGCTCATGAGCTATCAAGCGCGACGGCGCTCTGACCAAAACTACCATGCAGAAACATTCGCTGAACTGTACGTACAGAGTGGCACGATAGAAATCGATATTCGAAACTTCAAAATAGTGATCGATGCTGAGCATCTCCGAGCACGTAGTCAGGATACATTTGAGAAGGAATTACTAGCTTCGACGGTTGCCTACAATTTGATCGTGCAGTTTCGGCGTCAGGCCGCTTGTCTGCACCACCTTTAGAACGTTTCTGATGTCAAAGATTTTTGCCGATGGTCATGCATGGGTAGCTGCCTACGAACGTGCCCTGGGGTACGCTCAAAAAGAAAAGTTACCCAATAGACCTGGGAGGCATTATGAACGCGAGGCTTATAGAAAAAGCAACAACCCTCAAAACTACAAAAGGCGAATCCCAAAATGCATTCAAAAGGATAAATCAGGCTAAAGTCAGTGCCATTAGGCTAACCCCAGCGGGTCTTTGCATTTCTACCCAATAAAATCAAAGGGATCGCGAGTTAGCAAGCTTTCCGCGCAGTCAAACCGCGGGACTCGCTCGATGACCATGACGCGCCCAAAAGGCTCTGTTTTGGGCAAAAGGCTCTAAATCGCGGGACTCACCCCCAAACGAGTCCCGGGGCATTTCACCCTGTAAAAACATGGATATTTGCGATTTTGTCGCCTGTCGAATTTTTAGCGAAAATGGCCTATGGCAGTGGCATGAAAAACCAGGCTATCGGGTCCCGCGGAGTGTCCGTAGGTCGTAGGGTCGGAACCCAGATGGATCGGACTTTTCTTTGTGTATGGGTATACGGCGAAGGTGAGCGACCCGAGCCGACTAGCTCGGTTGATGCAACCATCGAAGACCATGCTTAGGATTTTCCACGGCCTGTTATGCGATAAATCTGACGAATTTGTCAAAATCGGAAAAATGTGCGAAGATCCGCCAAGAATTTTCTTGACATGCAGATTGCTCTCCCCGAAAAACACGAGCATATCCATTGGTTCGCTTCAAGCCCGAAGTAGCAATCATGCACGCTCGACTCTTGCGATCTTCCGCAAAAAACCGTCTGAAGTCGTCCGCCGTTCGCAAAACTCGAAAAGCCATTTTTGAGAGTCTTGAACACAAGCACCTGATGGCCATCGACTCGATCATCGGTGTCGATCCATCCAGAACGCTCGATTTACCTCCCGATTATTCACCGACCGAATCCGCTAATTTGCGGTCCAATGCGACCGATGCTCGAAACCGTGCGACGAAGCTTGCCGATTCGTTCATTCCCGGCAGTGGTGACCCGAATGCACCGTATTCCAGCCAACTGATGCAAGTTGGCGATGCCGCCAAACAGACAGGCACTTTGGATGTAGGTCTTGCCAACCAAGCAGCATGGCAGGATTGGTCCAATGCGATCCGTGCTAACGGGTCGGACTCCCCGGAGGGGGCCTCTCTGCTAGAACTCACCGCTCCGGTTCGACAATTGAGTTCCGCTTGGTCCTCACAACAGGACACCGACTCGGTCGATCTTTTTCGAGAAAGCCCTGTATCGAACCGTTCCCAGTCGATAGACGATGCAGGGGGTTTTGATCCGTCAAAGGTCTGGGTGGGCGCAAGTCTGGTATCGGACCGACGAACCTTCGCTTTGTTCCAACCCATCTCGACCGGAACCCAAGACAGCCCTGTCGATGTGAGTGGTTTCGTAGGCAAAGGTTCGCAGGGGCTTTCCCAAACACTTGGACTACCCCGAACCTTTTCCGAATCCGAAGGGTCCGAAGAGCCAAGTCCGCTTTCGCTACCAACCGATGGTCTTCCAACCATGGTGCTGACCGGAGTTGGATTCCGTATTGATCAGTATGTTCCAAGTTTCACGACTTCGGATACCACATCGGAATTTGTCGGAGGATTCAGCGCGCTGACTACTCCTGAAAACGCTGACCTGACCCTTCCGGGCTTGTCCTGGGTTCATACTGTCTCACGTGTTTGGAATAGTCCTACACAATGGAGTATCACCGAAACGATTGTTTTAGCGTTCAATGCATCGGTAGCGTCAACGCTGTCTCAAACGATGCCAAGCGATGACTCTGGGGATCCGGATGACCAAGGCCGTATCGTTCCACACCTGCTTTCTGGCGGTGGAACCGTTTCACTCTCGGCTGGTCGTTCAGCGCATTTGATTGTAGTTATGCACGCCGACCGCGGTTTCACCGCTGACCCACAAGCGGGTGTTTCTTGGTCGGTACGATCTTCTTCGCTAGACTCCAGAAATCTGCAAGTGGAAGCATCTGCATCCACCAGCACGACTCCAAATCCTCAATACACCGACCCGACTTGGTTAGAGGACGGACGAGTTCTGGGCCGAACCGATGATCCAGACGGTCCGGTTCCGGTGCCACGCAATTACACTAGCGGAGCATCGCTTTCGTTCGGAGCAAATGTTCAAGTCTCCTTTGGAGGCTCGTTGACTGCCAGTGGAACACCCGTTCTGGTTCCAAACTCTCTTACAGATGGATTCGGCATCGAAACCGATCTCACGTATACCAATAATCGCCTGGCTAACTTAGGGATCGGACTTCATTCGAGTGCAGGATTCCATTCCGCATCTGGAAACATCGATTCGTTAGTTCCTATTTTGGGCCGATTCGAAAACAGTTCGTTTGCTGGGCTACGACTAGGACCAACTCCAGACAACTCCGATATACCGAGCGATATCCCTCCGATTCCAGCCCCGACCAGTGGCGTCGGCCACTCGCTTGGTGTTTCAACGAACTCGTCGTCCAATTCGCAAACCTCGATGGATCATCGAATTGGCATGCGAGCTAGAGTTGACCAAAACGGTGAGCTTAAGGCGCTCGAAGGCCAAATGCGCAATAAAGCCCAAGATCAGCTCAGCCAGCAAGGGAGCGATAACCATGCGCTGACCCTTCGTCACGAAGAAGGGGATTCCATCAAAGGCTACCTAAGCGTCATCACCACGGGA
>JAGWZB010000330.1 GCA_018969045.1 Planctomycetota bacterium
CGGCCAGCGCCTCAGACCGATAGCTTCAAGCCGATTTCTCAGTTCCGCATTTCCAAAAACCGGATCCCATGTGGTCGATTCGTTGGGGATTTCTATCGCTGTGGGGATGGGGACAGACCCAGTATCACGGACGAGTTTCTGTTGGTCCGTTGGGCTGATATTCCCATGCCCGATGAGCCACCATGCTCCGCTTCGGGATGCTGCCGAATCCGATCGGACCGCTTTCAAAAGCCGATCCACCGAAGGCGTTACGCCAAGACGTGCAAGCATCTGTGAGGCGCGTTGCTTGAAATGCGCGATCCTATTCGCAGATAGCCCCGTCGATTCTGAATCGATCATCAAGTCGCCGCAGATGAGCTTGTTTAACGCTTCGATCGATTCAGGTGTGACCAACGGCTTCCAACGACTCTCCGACCAAGACTCCCAAGGACAAGGAGCATCCAGGAGCCCAGCAAGCGATTCTGCAGCAGGTATTTTCGAGAAAGGGGAATCGGCGGCTTGAACCGATTTGCTTAAGGTCGCTTCGATGCGATAGATCGCTCCAGTGGTACCTCGCCCTCCGACGCTGACCAATAGACTGCCATCAGGAGCCACGCAGATGTCTGTCGGTGCAAACCCAATACTGCCCGAAGGCTGCATGAAGATCTCCGATGGGATCTTGTTCGGAGTTTGCTGTTCAACAGGCAGATTGCCCGAAGGGTACACGGCCAACACACGTCCAAATGTCCAATCCAATACAAAGACCGCTCCTTGGTACTTGGCCGGAAAGCCGACGTGTTGGTACACAGCCACACCCGTCGGAGAACCTCGACCGAGCCTTGCCAAGGTCGTCGGCATCGTCACTCTGTAATCATCATCTTTCCAAGCCGACCCGCACCAGCCTGCATCAGAACCTGGACCCAGCGCCAGAACCCTCGTGGGTCGATACCACGGCAGTGAGGCTTCACGTTCGTCATCCGAGTCGTAAGTGACCGGTTGACCATCGGGGAGAAAGTCGAAGTCATAGCAGTTACGAAGTCCGTGGGCCCATACTCCTCGTTTGGAAAAGTCAGGGCTGATGCGCCAAAGTGTACCGGCTCGAGGACGCTGGCCGACACTAGACGATACGGGTGCCTGAGGATCGGAATTGATTTTCGAAATCGATCCTGCATAGTTACCGACCATCAAATACCAGTGGCCATCGGGACCTCGGCGAATGGCGTGCGAGTCATGTTCGCCACCGGTAGGAAGCTCAAGGATGCGCGTCGGCGGGGCATCCGCAACCGAGTCGCCATTGTTGTCCTGGGACTTCCAAAGTCCACCGTCGGAGACGTGATACAGAGTGTTCTTCTCGACCCACAACCCTTGAGCACCTGCCTTGATCGACTTGGTCCAGTCCACCGCTCGATCGTAAACTCCGTCGGAGTTCTCGTCCAAGAGCGTGCGCAGATACCCTGGTCCGGAAATCACCGGGCGGCCCTGGCTATCAAGGGTCATGCAAAAGCAGTCATGGGCCAGCGTATCGTCAGCGGCCCTTGTTACGCGAAAGCCGTCGGGCAAAGCAAAGGGCAGATCGTTCGAATCGCCACTTTGGGCCAAGGCGTAGCCAGAGGCCCAAAGTGTTATCCACAAACCGACAGGAATCGACAGCGATTTGACCGATTTAAACAGTGTTTTGACAACCTGATGACAGTTTTTCCACAAAGGTATCAACAAATCGATGGCGCAAAAGTTCATGATGGTGGTCGTCGGATGGAGTTAGATCAGAAGGATCCAAGATCGAGTGTTTATCCTATACGATTTAAATCCAGTCGTAGAAGCAGACAGGTCCAAGTTCATTAAAAAATCTCGAAAGCGGGTCCTGGTTCCTGGGCGACTTGGTATCGGCGAGCCTCGGCTGGGCTTATATTAAGGAGCGTGGTTTTCCTCATCCTCTCGCCAGATTTGCTCAGAATTATGCTTCGCACGTTTTCGCTCCTGCTATGGATCCCCATCTTGATTGCCAATCTGGGGGTGACTCAAGCTCAATTCACGACCGCCCAGCAATCGGACCGTATCGACGTGTTGCGGGATGGAAAACTGGTAACCAGCTACTTGTTTAACTCGGGGACCAAACCGGTGCTTTGGCCGATTCATGGCCCCGACGGTCACAAAATGACCCGTTCGTATCCCATGGATGCTACTGCACCCAACGAAGCCCAAGACCATCCTCACCACCGCGGCCTGTGGATGACCTTTGGCGAAGTCGACAACAACGACTGGTGGGCCGAAGGCAAAGGCAAAGGGAATGTCGTTCACCAAAAAATCGTGGCCTGCGATAGCCAAGGACCAGCGGTAAGCTGGACCGTCGAGCATCAATGGCGGCTACCTGCCGATGGCAACTCCGCTGGCAAAGCCTTGCTCAATGAAACCGCTCGTTACAGCGTCGGTGGAAACGCCGACAAGACGATCATCGACTGCGAGACGATTTGGCGAAGCGCTGACCCGACGGCCAAAGTTCACTTTGGAGACACCAAAGAAGGTATGTTCGCGATCCGGGTCCCTGAGACCATGCGGGGAGATAAGCCCGGAGGCCAGATCCTCAACAGCCAAGGAGACAAGCAAGGAGACGCTTGGGGAAAAACAGCCAAGTGGGTCGATTATTCAGGACCGGTTCCTAACGGAAACGACAAGCTCTACGGGATCGCCATCTTGGTGCACCCTAAGAGTTTTCATGCCGATGGTCTGTGGCATGTTCGGACGTATGGGCTCTTTGCCCATAACGCCTTTGGCATCAAAGACTTTTTAGGCAATCGCACGAAAACCAAATCTGCAGAGTTGGACCTTCCCTACCCTGCTGGCGGCTATGAACTGGCGCCCGGAGAGTCGCTGCACTTCATGTACCGAGTTGTATTTCACAAAGAGCGATGGGACATCAAGACCGGCGATGAACACTGGAGCGAATTTTCGCAACAACCGATGATGCTCAAATAGCGCGGTTGTGTCAGGTTGCCGACGGCATGGATCTTAATGAGGGCAATGCTGGTGTTGACAGCGGACCTCGTTGACGAAAAGGACCTGATTGGTATGCGTCCAATACCGCGTCGATAAGTTCCGAAGTGCTTTCGGCCCAAGTCGTCGGGACGAATCGTTCTGCGTTGAGATTCGAAGCAAGGGTGTGAGCAAATGTCCTGGAATCGACCGATCGGATAGCCCGCTCCCAGTTTTCGATGCGTTGAGCAAGATCTTGCGGATCATGCAGCGCAAAGTACTCGCAATGCTCACCACCTACCTCACGATGGATGGGTGTGTCTGACGCGAAGGTCTTTCGTCCATGCCAAATGGATTCGACGATCGGTAACCCAAAGCCTTCGACGATCGAAGGGAGCAAGACAGCCGAGCAACGCTCGTAGGCGTGATGCAATTCGATGTCCGATAGGTCATGAAAGACCCATAGACCTCGATGGAGTTTGGGGTGAGAATCGATGCGTTTCATCAAGTCCGCGCACATTGAACCTCGTCGACCGGCAAAGCATAGATTCAAGTCGGGATATTTCTTCCAAAGCAAGTCGAATGCGTCGAGGGCTTGCTGATGATTCTTTCGAGGATCAAAGCTTGCGACCATGAAGTAAGGTGTTTTCTTACTCGCAGGATCGAAAAGGGATTCCACGATGGGACGCACGGTGTTAGCCTGCAGCGTTTGGTTGGGGATGGCAAGCTCTGCGCCCAGGACAAAGGAACGCACATCGTTGCACAGGCCACGCGGGTCGGGCTGAGAGTCGATGTACTTTTTCACATCGTCACGGACGCTTTTCGAGATCGCGATGATCGCGTCGGAGTGCCGAAGCACTTGATCCAGGTAGCTCTGAAATTTGAGACTTCTTTTGGCGCCGACATACTCAGGGTGCGTCAATGGGATCAGATCGTAGACCACGGTGGCCACAAAAGCCCCGGCTTTGCGGTGAGCTTCGACAGTTTTCCAGATACCTCGCCGAGTCCAGTAGGCATCGGGTAAGATCAGGATTTGGTTTGGGCCAGGCGCGATGGTCTTGTCTTTAAGGACACTTCCCAGGAGGGTCGACCATCGGACCAGATGATGGGGTAGTTTGTAGATCCCAAGATGGCTTGGCTGAGGCTGCATCCATTTGCGAATTTTTGCAGAACCAGATAGCTTGGCGATCGAATTGGGGATCGCTTGGACCCAGCCTGGAACGAACTGCCCGGCATTTCTTTCCCAGTCGGCCAGGAACTGCAAGCGGTTTTCCAAGGAGTGATCGATCTGCAAAAATCGGCCTTGGAAATGGGTAGCCATTGCGGGCGAATCCAATCCGCGGCGCAAGAGGACTTCGGGCAAGTTCCGGCACAGATTGCGAACGACCCGTTCGATGCCGGTATTTTTACCGGATCCATAGGTGTGAGAGGCATCGATGATGATGTTAGGTCGTTTCATGCCTTAGGGTTTTACCCAAAGGGACGAATTGGGTGCAAGTCCGGGTTACCTGGTCTACCTAAGCTTTCCAGATCCAAGATGCTAGCAAATCACTCGCAGTTTTTGGTAGCAAAATCGGTTGGAAATTCCCAGGGCCTGCAAGTCCGAGGCGTTTCGATTGGTTTTACTGTTGTGGTTTTTCCAGTTCGGCTCGACCGAGGCTACGGGCGGGCATGCAGACGGTCACTTGAATCTCTTTTGGGAAGCTGACGGCGTTGGCAAGCCAGTTAACGAAGTGCTGGGTATGTTCATCGGTGCAGAGATTTTCGTCTTGGATAAAGACGGCGATAACTGGGGGATCTGCATCCATCACGCATTCGACTTTTGCGACGGGCCAATAGGCTTCCTCGTTGGGGGTTTGGCCTGCTTGTTCAGCTGCTTCAAAAACGTTTGTCTCGATGGCTTCGATTTGAAGTTCGTAGCTTTCGAAGTCGACGGTTGAGCGAGCGATGCGGTTGTGACGCATCTGAGGTTGAGCGATTTCTTTGGGGTCGAAGCGACAGAGGACTTCGACCTCCATGAGTTGGACTTGGAGGTTTGCATCGAGAATGCCGGCGATATTGAGCACGGTTGGTTCCCAATCCAGGTCATCGAGGGACTCGGCAGGGTCGAGGAACACGAGGGTTCCTGCATAGGATTGTTGCGAGATTTGATGGGCAAAGAAGAAGGCGAACGGGTCGCTTTGTCCTTCG
>JAGWZB010000331.1 GCA_018969045.1 Planctomycetota bacterium
TAGCCAAACCACAAGCATAAACACTCGCGAAGCAAATGCTGAGGGATATTGGCGGTTTTCAACCGAACCAGCCTGACAACACTCCACGAATGGTTGCTGCGTCGCCAGCTTGCCATTTCGTACCGAGCTCTAGAACAACAGGGATCGGGTTGTCTGCGAAGTCGTTCCGCCAGCACTGCTTCGCTGCTTCGAATGCGTCAGTTCGGTTAAGAGACTCGACTACTTCACTTGCACGATCACGCTCTTCCATCGTCATCATGGCAATGATGCGGTACACATCTTGTGCATGCTTGGTGGCTTGCAAACGACTGAACTCCCGAAATTCTTCACACTCGCTAGATCCTGCGATAAAACCCAACGATCGCGGGTCGCAGTCAGCTTCATCACACTCCAAGTGACAGGGTTCGGCACGACCAAATTGACTCCATCGAATGAGAACTGAAATTGATGCAGCTCTGATCCAACTGCTTCTGGATTGGTCCGGCCGTGAACGCCTTGTTCCCCCAGCGATGGTTTGTGCTTGACGCGTTTGTCTGTCGCAGTAATTCCATCCACGCCAGGATCTGGACGTTGAGCGTGCATTTCGACAACGATCAACTGATCACCTGAAAGTCGTTTGAGAAACTTCCAGCGTTGTTCAGACTCGCGATCGCTGGCCTCGAAGCCATTCTGTTTCAGGGCAGAGACGACAGACTTCTGATGGCTCGCATTTTTGATCAGATCAAGTCCGAGAACCAGGTCTACGTCTTTGGTAACGCGTGGTGTTGTGTCTAGCCAGTTTGGGATCGGTACCACGGTGGGCAAGCTTGCAGAGCGTGATAGCCAGTGCTGCTTTAGAAATAGACCATAACCGCCAGCGACGAGGATGTTGGTCGAAGAAACAGCGACGAGATCTCGCCAAAGCGGCTGAAAGTGCGGCCACAATAGATCATCCATGATTACAACTACGCCTTCGTTGCTTTGATGATGGACTGATACAGATCCTTGGCTGTTTCGCGTTGACGGGCGTCGCCTGCATTAAGCTCAAGCCAAGTCTGAATTCGACTAGCGTAGCGAACCCCATCTTCGTCTTGCTGGTTGGCAAAGAACGCTGCATCGTCTTGCGTTTCGATCAGTACGATATCCGCGAAGCTGGGGACGCTCTCAGGCATCAACGAAAGTAGCGATTCAGCCAACTTCAAGTCGCTAACAGCCACTCTCAATGGTCCGCCTTGAGCGATGGTGTAATAGCGAGTCACCGAGGACTCGCCGGTTAACGCCCACGCAAGTCTTGTTGAGTTGGATAGTCCACTTAACTTCAGCGGGCCCTTTGAACTGCGATAGAAGCGATTTCGACCAGATGGGTTCACGCGCCAGTTCTTGCCCAGTTGGTCCAGCATCCGAATGGGATCTGCGAGTCGGATAGTGTTCCCTTCCTTGATAAGGAGCAACTCTTCAGCATATGCGGAGATCGTTTTGGAAACTTGAGAAAGCGAAGGGCCCTTCAATTGCGCATGCTTCGCGATTGCTTCAGTCAATTCGCTAAGTGTTTGCCAATTGGGCTTTTCGATCAGCATCCGCGCAACAAGTCCGGATCGCCCTCGAAAGGGATTCGCGACTGGTCGTGAATCGGGATAGCGATTTGGTTGCCCTGTACGCACGACACAGAAACGGTTGGGAACGTAAACAATGCCATTGCCACACAAATCGATTCCGCTGACCGCCATACTCTCAAGTTCTGCTAGTCGATCCGGTGACAAGTACGGTAGGAAGATCAACGGATTACCCCCCCGTTGCTTGGCGTTGTTTGCGGCTTGCTGAGTGGCTTGTCGAAAATCATCCTTCGTGTATCGAATCTTGCATTCAACGGTGAATCGTTCGGTGTCAGCGGCACCGTTGAACGCCACCTCAAGTAAGACGTCGCCCGCTCGTTCCGACTCGAAACTCGCATGACGAATGACCAGCGGGGGCAACAGCGGTTCACCGGATCGCAGCCGATCGAGCATAAACTGGGGGGTGACTTTCGTGTTTTCGTCCATTTTCTCTCGTGGGAAAAGTGCCTCGAACACGAAAAGATAGCTTGTTTTCGCGAAAAAGCAAGTTTTCCCATGCGGGAAAACGTCCGGAAACACGAAAACAGGTCGTTAGCGCGAGCGATCAGCACGCGTTTTCATGTCGACGTTTAATTCGTCGTCAGTTCGGCATCGTGTGTAGATTCCAGAGAAGTTTAAGTACCGCGCACCGCATCGCAACAATTGCAGTGTAAAGGAGTATTTCGCGGACCGAGGTCTCTGTTCGTCCGACCAAGAGTTCTGCCATTCGTTGTAGAAGCAAATATGCGAGCAGTCCTACAAGCAAGAACAAAAACAGAAGTCCGAAAATCGGACCAAACGAAAATGGATTTTCTGATAGTCCCGCTTCAGCCAACATTGAAGTCCATTGTTCTTTTCAATTAACGACTAGACTGAATCAATCCATCTACCTGGACGAACGCTCCCCATCACCCAGTCGGCGAAGGCAATCTTTCCATCTCAAAACACCCGACCGCCGACTCGGGTGCATAGCTTGGTACGCCCGACATGGGCATTGGTTTATGGGGTTCAAGTCCCCAGTGCGAGATAGGTATCTCTAGGAGATCAGTATACCAAATGACCACTTCAAGGGAACAAGCACGAGGTCGCTGACGGGGCGATGTACCGGATGAGCATCCCGGAACTGCGACCTATCCTCGACGAAGCATTCGAAATCTTCGGCGACAAGAGCGAGAATTGAGAATTGAGAATTGAAATCGATGTTGTTCGGCGTGTTCTACGTAATTCTCAATTCTCAATTATCCATTTTCAATTTCTTTGCCATGGCAGCCGGCGTGGCGAAGGTGATGGTGGAGCGACTGGTTGGTGTGGGGAGGGTGCCCGGAAACGGGCATCCTTACCCGATTTATCCCGAGTGGGTGGACTTGGAAGTGCGAAACATCAATTCAATTTTTCCAGTGCTGCGATCAATGTTGAACACCGCCTCAGACCGACTGTAGCCTTTGCCGTTCGCAAGTCCTCCCAACTCAATAGATCGCGGCTGTTCGTACCAACCAACGACTTTTCCATTCTGAACAAAGACGACCAGCACGACTGAATCAGAGGACTCAATCTGGGTACTGCTGAAGTCAGGCCACGAAAAGCCCAACGCATTCTCTACCGACGCGCGGCTGGAATAGCAATCGAAGATGTAGACCCGGTCCCACGCGAACGAAGTATCGGCCGCGAAATCGAAGAATGCCGCGTTAGATGTCACAGCCGTTTCTAGTCGAGATCGGGTCGAAGGTCCCACCCCCCGGCCACCGTCACATCCGGTGAGTGTGAGAAGTATCGCAATGGAGGCAATCGATCGCACTAACATGGCGGTACAACAACCTGATTCAGCCAGCCCGGACACTGACCAAGTTGCCGATTTACTTTTAACTTGGAATTCGTCTTCTGCCATGATGCGCGCTTTATCGACGAACGCCTGGCATCAGCGATGCCGACGGAAAGAGCTACCATCAGAAGTCGGCTGATCTTCGGCTTCGGTGCAATCCTTGGTTCGTCCATACGGTCCTTGATCTGCCAGGTTGATCGTCCGCGACCGAACCGACTTCTGTATTTTTGACTAATACTCGCGCAGTCGTTTCGGATCGTGTCCGACTTCTGCGGAAATCTCGTGCCGAACCCTTCGCACTTCTTCGAGTATTGGCGGAGTCGTCATGGTATTAGCTTCCCCCGAGCAATTCCATTGGAGTTACTAGTTCTGGAGTGAAGAGTCCAAGTATACCATTGACTCGGCGAATTTGCCTAAATTTGTTTGCGTTTGCCGAGTGTTGGCAGTTCCAAGTTACGAGGAAGTCGCAACGGTGGTAGGAGGCTAGTTCCAAATGCAACGCGTCTCCGAAGGGGTCGGCTGGCATCAGTTTGTTTGCCAAGTAGGCCTCGACGATTTCAAAGACAGGGGCATTCAATTCCAACATCTCAATCGTGTTCAGCATTTCCAAGCAATCATCACGGCCAGGAAAGTCGCCACGCTGAAGTTCGTCAAGTACAGCAGCGCTAGATACGATGCGATCCGATGTGACTGCGAAGTCGTACCATTTTCGCGTCCAGTCTCGTCTTGCCACCATCTCCGGTTCAACTCGCACGTCATGGTAGAAACTCGGAATTGTCGTCTCAATGTAGTAGATTGCCATCAAGCACTCTTTGTTCCGATAACGACCAGGATCACCCAGTCGCCGCAATAACGATAATGATTCAAATTCACGGCCCACCGGCAACTTAGGTGCATCGCTTGGGGTACGCCCGTCATGGGTATTGGTTTGTAGGGTTTAAGTCCCCGTTGCGAGATAGGTATCTCTAGAAGATCAGTATACCAAATGACCACTTCAAGGGAACAAGCACGAGGTGAGGGCAACTGCAGAAGGGCGAACGAACTTGCTCATCTTCGTGGAACCGCCACCGCACTCTTGTGCGTTGAACCAACGCGGCCGGACTCGCATGATAGGTGGTGTGGTAAGGGTGCCCGGCAACGGGCATCCTTACCCGATTTCTGTCTTATTTCTTTTGACGTTCCATGTTACGTGACGGTGGATCCTCGATCTCGTCGCCAATGATCACATCGCATTCCTCGCCCGATACGAATGAATCGATCATGCTGGGGTCGAGGTAGAGTGTATTGAAAGTTAGTTCGTCCCCGTTAGCAAGACCATCGCCATCAGAATCCTGCCTGACGGTCACGATCTTTCGAGTTCCAGCGAATTCCCAGCGTGCGGGAACCGGGTAATATGGTGTCATTGAGTACCCATCGGATACATCCACGTCAGTCGCTCGTTTCGCTGCCATCTCCAAAATGTCTGCATCATACTCAGCTTCGAGTAGGATGATATTCTCCCAGCATAGGAGTGGCTCATCTACCGGTGTTTGTGGTCTCAATACCATCAAATTGTGAGCGGCAAACCAGGGCATCAGTGTGTGTACTTCTTCAAGACAGAACGTCCCCGATGACCGAGCGGTGGCAAGTAAATTCTCCATCAGAAAGCGGCCTGTCCACCGCCTCGGTCCATCGGATTGTTCGTTGCGATATTTTGCGCTACTGAGGGCGCAAGTCTTCTCCGATTCCGTCGAC
>JAGWZB010000332.1 GCA_018969045.1 Planctomycetota bacterium
ACCGGTTTTGCTTTCCATCTGCTCCACTCCTTTGGATTCGGAAAAAATGCGACGAACAGGCATCCATTGCCTGCTCGCTGGGTCTAACGTCTAAGGTTGCTCAATCCCATGCTTTAGCTGGGCTTGGCGAATAAGCGATTGCAACAAATCCAGTTGCGTTTGCTCATCCAATGTACTGTCCTGAAGCGCGTTTCTTTGGCTGCGCACCGGATCGAACTGGTCTTGGTCGGCCCAATGCTGACAGAGCGTCTCAAGCCTAGTTTGTGAATCCATCGTGGTTTTTGACGCCTTGAGCAATGCGTGCTGCTGAATCGTCACCAGGGTATTTTTAAGCCCGGGATCCTCCGATGCAGTAAGGATACTCTGGAAATCCAAGGCATGGCCTTCAAGCTCCAAATCCAAATACAGCTGGAAAATCGCCAGGGCCGTCGAAGAAGTCAAATTCTTTGCTGCGATTCGCTCAATGGCCATCGGGACCAAATCGGTATTGAGCGCGAGTATCTCAAGGAGTTCAAGCTCCACCACAGAGAGTTCACTGTAACGATATTCGATCACCGGCTCGGCCAAAGAACTTCTGGGCAACTCTGAATCGGCTTGCTCAAATCGACGGGTCTGCTTGCGCAGATCGCCCAACCGCAACTTGATCTGCGACTGCCCAATTCCAAATTGACGGGCCAATCTGGCAATGACCTGCTCGAGCCTCAAACCCAACTTCGAATCCGATTGGCTCGACTGCGGGATCTTGGCAAGGGAACCCAGCACACTATCAAGGGCCACCGTGGCTCGATGCGTGTCCAAGAGCGGATCAAACCCTTGGCATGTCGTACGAATCTTAAAATCAATCGCATCGATAGCCTCAGGAATCAACGCCTGCATACTCGGGCCACCGTATTTGAGCAAATAATCACAAGGATCTAATTGCTCGGGCAAGGTCAGAATCCTCAGGTCCATCGATTCCGAAAGAAACAGTTCCAAGATCTCTCCGGTTCGCTTCTGGCCGGCTTCATCCCCATCGAGCATCAACACCACGGTGTCGCAGTAACGCTTAAGCAATTTGATATGGTTCTGAGTCAACGCAGTACCGCAACAAGCCACCGTGTTGTCGATCCCATGCTGATGGGCCATCATCACATCGGTATAGCCTTCGACTACCACCGCGACACGTGTTTTGCTAATGCGATCTTTCGCTAAATGCAAACCATAGAGCGTTTGGTTCTTTTGGTACAAACGGGTTTCGCTGCAGTTGATGTACTTGGCCGCCTCAATCGCTGCACCCGGCAGGATCCGACCACCCAAAGCGATCGGTCGTGCTTGGGGATCGCAAATCGGAAAGATCAAACGATCCCGAAAACGATCGTAACGTGTGTCGCTTGTACCCCTAGCCAAAAGCCCAACGCTCTCCAAGAGGTCCAGGGAAATCTTGCTTGCTGTTGCCCGGTCCGATAACCAACTCCAGGACTCAGGCGCAAAACCCAATCCAAAACGCTCGACGACCCCAGGATCCAAACCCCGAGATTCAACATACTGCCGAGCTTGCTGGGCCTGAGCACTATCCAAAAAGTACTCGCGATACTGACCCACTGCCCACTGAAGCACTCGATACAAATCTCGCTTCTCGAGCGTCGAACCACCCCGACTCGAAACAGGACCCTGCTCAATGACAATCCCCGCCTTGTCGGCCAAATACTGCAAAGCCTCAGGGAAACTCATCCCCTCTTTCTGCATCACAAAACTAAATACGTCCCCCCCAACGTCACAGACCCAACACTTCCAACTCTGCCGCTCAGCATTGATCTGCATACTCGGACGACGATCATCATGGAACGGACAACGAGCCACAAAATTCCTGCCCTGACGACGAACCTCAGAATAACCACCAATCACATCGACAATGTTCAGAGCCAGTCGGACTCGCTCCTTGGTCTGATTGTCGAAGTTGGAATTCATGGCAAATCCGGGTTTACTCTCAGGCAGTGATTTTGCTACTTACCTTCATCAGACTGCCAATTCCTGGCTCGGTCCAATCGCTGGCGTGTTGCGGGCAAAGAGTATCAGCGATCGGCCTTTTCTAAGTCAACATCAGTTCCTGGGCATTTGCTCAGCGGATCGCTTTTCCTACGAAAAAAAACCCTGAAAAAATCCCCTGAGATAATCTACGGATAAACGCTGAAGTCTTTGCTAGCGATTAGCTCAGCGCCGTTGGGAGTCACCAGAGCCTCAAGGTCCCGTTTGCTGATCGTCTTGGGAATAATCACTCCGTTGCCCTGGGTGTCGACCCCCAAAGCAACCCCATGATGCAACCCTCCGATACTTTGCATCGGCAAAGTTCCAAAACTCACTCCGACTGTATCCATGTCAATCTCCCCGGGCTCTGTCCACCCAGTGACTCCGTTAAGCGTTTCAACCAGCAACAACGTCGGAGCATCAGAAGCCTGCTTGTACCCCAAAGGACCAGATCCAGGGAACAGAGTCAAGCTGCCTGTTACCAACACATAATTGGGCTGCTTGTTCCCCCAAGCATCCGGTGAATTGCTGCTGCAAAACTCCCTGGGCATTTGCCCGATGAGCGACAGATTCAACGGGCTATCCCACGACTGATCCAACGCAAATTGTTCATACAAATCCCCATACCCCATGAACGGTAATATCAAAACCCTCCACGACAACAGCGGCTTACCCGCCTTGTCAACGACCTGGGGTGTCGGATAACTGCCGTACCTATCGCAATACGCATTGAGCGCCGTAACAATCACCTTCATGCGATCCAAATCACTATTGCATGCGGCGATCGACATCTGCCTGCGCAGGGCCGGCAAACCCACCCAAATACCAACCGCCAAAATCACAAGCAAACTGATCGATGAAATCGCAAGCATGGCTCTAAGCAATCCGCGATCATCCTCGGGCCGTTGCTCAGACGACTCAGGCCGCAAATCGACCTGAAGCTGTTTGCCCGTCTGGACCGGATAAACCAACCTTCGGCTCGAATCTCGCGTTGGCATCAATACCGGCTTGCCACAAGCAGCACACGGACCGCTGTGACCTAAATACTCCTCAGCCACCCTAGTTCGATTCAAACAAAACGGGCATGTAAACTCGAAGGACATTCCTGGACGAAGCCTCTTGAGCCTAGTGTTTGCGACCTATGAATTGGTAATAAGGGGTACGAACCAAGGGCATGTAAGGAACCTTGGCTCGTTTCTCCTGTAGCCATTCTCGCTGGAAATGATTTTCCAAAAACGGCAAATGATCCGAACTGGGAAACACGTTGTCTCCAGAAAACCAAACCGGCCAAAAAGTACGCGTCATCCAACCATGTTTGGCAAGCCCCTGCGCAGGATACTTGCGCGAAACATAAAAATCGATCACTCCAATGCTTCCACCGGGCTTGAGTATCCGAATCGCATTCTCGATCGCTCCAAACCAATCGGGTATCATCGTCAACGAATAGGAAAACGTCACCACATCGACCTGTCCACCGACAGGTTCCCAACGCGTCGCATCGGCAGCAACGGCCTGGACATTCTGCCAACCGTTCTTCTGAACCCGCTTGTCGACAACCCCCAAAAGCGATTCGGCCAAATCCACTACATAAATCTTTTGGAAATTTCGGATCGATGGACCGATGAACTCCAAGTTCGCTCCAGTCCCTCCACCAAAGTCTACCCATGTCCCTTGGTTGGACTGACCCAGACGCTGATAAACATCCTCCCTTCCTTGCAATAGCCGCTTGCGAAAATCATCATAATGCTCGGCCTGACCCGCATAGAAATTCTCCATCCGCTGGGCATGATCCTTGCCCCGGACCGGTCTTAGGATCAAGTGATACAGAATCTTCAAATCGTTGATGAAAGACATCTTAAAACGCTAAAGCTAAAGGTGATCCATGAAAAAACCAGGAGCCCGTGCAAGGACCCCTGGCTTATTGAATGAACAACGTTGCACGATCAAGTGATGAACCGTGCAATCGATGCTTGTTAGAAATGACCGAAACTAGAAGCCCTTGAAGGGGTGCGACGCGGTGTCCTTTTGAGCCACCATCTGCGCTGCAGTCGGAAGACCCTTCATCGCACTGGCGATCGCATCCAAGGTCGCTTGGTAGTTGTAATCGTAAATCTTGCGATCGTCGCTAGCGGCCGGGTGAATGAACACCCCGCATACGATGACCAAGTTCTCGGCCTGATCGGCTGGGATCACCCCCGTAGCGACGCTCTCTGCAACCGCTTTGGCCACTGCAAACTGAGCAGGTCCAAACATCTGAACGGCCTGCTTCATCCCCTTGATCGTCACCTTCGTGATCATTACCGTCGAAGGCTTAACCGCGACGTTGGGAGCCAAAACAGCCAATAGATTGGTGTGACCACTGCTCTGGGTCGAAAGCGCATTGGCAAAAGCCACCCCAACCGGACCATCCTTGCTCCCAATCATCAAATCGATGTGTGCAATTTCATTGCCTTCGCCCACCAAGGCTTCGCCGACGTAAAAAGACATGGACCAAAATCCTATCGCTAGAGAACTGAGACGGTAATATCGCGGCTTTTGCGCGTTTCTGTACATCTGAAGGTAGCAAACCGCAACATTCTTGCAACGCTTTATCCCGACGGATTACCCCGCCAAAGGATCTTTCCAGCCCCCTAAGTGCTAAAAATTACCGATTGAGACGACTTAGCCCCCCTTTTTTCGTCCAGAAAACAATGGATTTTTCACGTGGAAACGATTAGTCTAATGGGGTCGGCAAAGCTATTTTTATGAATGGCACAGCAGTTGCATTCCGAATGATGTAGCCGAGGTGGCTACACCCGGACTTTTTCCCAGGTCAATCACAACCCTATCTTTTCGATTGAGGTCCCCAAGATGAAACATCTGCTCCAACACTTGGCACTGGCCCTGGCCTTGGCCCCAATGTCCGGCTCAGTATCCAAACTCGCCTGCGCAGCCGACAACGACGCTCCCAAAGGATCCGTCAAAGAACCTGCTCTCAAAGAAGCGTCGCCAAGAGCCAAAAAAGCACAGCCTGCAAAACTCGGAAATGCCAAACGCGTTGAAATGTTCGACGCCATGGAAAAAGGGCTCATCTCGGTCGACTACATCGGCAAAGACTCCAAAGAAGCCAACG
>JAGWZB010000333.1 GCA_018969045.1 Planctomycetota bacterium
CCGGCGCGAAGCAAGGCCGGGTCAAGAGTCTCCGGGCGGTTGGTGGCAGCCATCACAATCACACCGGAATTTGGATCGAATCCGTCCATTTCGACCAGCAACGCATTGAGCGTTTGCTCGCGTTCATCGTGGGAACCGACAATGTTCCCTGCACGGCTTTTGCCCAAAGCATCGAGTTCATCGATAAAAATGATGCATGGCGATTTAGCAACCGCTTGCTGGAACATGTCGCGAACCCGAGCGGCACCAACACCGACAAACATTTCGACGAAGTCGGATCCAGAGAGCGAGAAAAACGGTACACCGGCTTCCCCCGCAATGGCTTTTGCCAATAGGGTTTTACCGGTTCCCGGTGGCCCAACGAGCAGCACTCCGCGCGGGATGCGACCACCGAGCCGCTGGTATTTCTCGGGATGTTTTAGAAAATCGACGATCTCGCGGACCTCTTCGACCGCTTCGTCGATCCCTGCTACATCGTTGAATGTAATCCCGATGTCTTCTTGGGCGTAGAGTTTGCCGCGTGAACGACCGAATTGCATCGGTGAGCCGATGCCTCCCATGCGTCGCATGAGGAAGTACAACAGTGCTGAAATCAGGAAAAACGGCATGAGGAACATCCAGAAAAACTGAGTGAGCATGCTTTGTCCGGGTGCATTGCCCCAAGCAATTTTCGAAGCAGTCAGTTTTTCTTTGAGTTCTTTATTGGTGCTTTCGGAGTTGTCTTTGACCGACTGAAACATTCGCGTTTTGGGTGGCGACGGGTTTCCGTCGACGATCTTCGAGACCGTCACATCGCCACGCACCGACTCTTTGTCAACTTGAACGTTTCGAATGCGACTGATTTCGTACTGTTCACTCCCAACTTGAATGACCTTCTTGCCTTGAGATCCTTCGGCCAGTTGGGTTTGCGTGGAGTCGGTGTATCGGGTTGCGTCGATCAATTCGATCAAATCCGGATACCGGATTTCTTGGTAAAGTGCCGACGATGCCAAGCTGAAGGCGGCCATCAGCAGTAGCATTCCAAGGAGCGTGTACATCAGCCAACTGCTCGAGGGCTGTCCATTTCCTTGGGAATTGGAGCGTTTATCCGATTTGTTCTCGTCAGCCATGCATGCAGCCCAATAGGGTGTGGTGTTGAAAATCCGTTGAGCCAAAACGGCCCAAAGAAGGTCCCGTTATTATGCACACGGGATAACCTCTTGGCAGGGTTTGATGTTGAGGATTTCCAAGACAGACCCTAAAATTCCTAGAATAAATTCGTTTTATTCCCGATGGTCACTTCCGCGGCTAAACCGCCCAAGACCCAACATGGATCCTCTGTCAGCTCTATCGTTTATCCCGATGACCATCCTGCTGATACAGAGCCTGGAGAATTGCGAGTGAGCGTTCCTCGAAAAGTTGCCATACTGGGTTCGACCGGTAGCATAGGCAAATCGGCGCTCGAAGTCGTCAAGTCCCATGCGGGGAGTTTGGAACTGAGTTGCATCTCTTGCCACCGCCAGCTGGATTTGTTCGAACAACAGTGCCGCGAGTATCGACCAAGAATCGCCGTGGTCACCGATGAATGCAACCCCAAGACCCATCGATGGCTATCGCAGAGTTCCCCGGAGAGTTGGCATAGAGCCGCTGGCGAGGAGGCGTTGATTCAAGCCATCACAGGCCCTGAGGTCGATGTTGTCGTTGCGGCAATCGTTGGGGTCGCTGGCCTGCGCTCGAGCTTAGCGGCCGTAGAGCACGGAAAACGACTTGCTCTGGCCAACAAGGAATCCTTGGTCGTCGCGGGTGAACTGCTTCTGGCGGCTGCAAAAAAATCCTGTGCCGAAATCATCCCTGTCGATTCCGAGCATTGCGCAATATTCCAAGCGCTCGAAAGCGTCGAGCTCGTCGATAGAATCATTCTCACCGCAAGTGGCGGACCTTTGCGAGATTGGCCGCTTGAACAGCTTGAAAAGGCGACCATCGCCGACGCGTTGGCTCATCCAACTTGGTCCATGGGCCGGAAAATTACCGTCGACTCTGCGACGATGATGAACAAAGCTCTAGAAGTCATCGAAGCTCACTGGCTCTTTGGTATACCCGCTGAACAAATTCAGGTAGTGATCCATCCTCAATCGATCATCCATTCTATGGTAGAGTATCGCGATGGTTCGGTGATTGCGCAACTAAGCCCGCCCGATATGAAACTGCCTATCCAATACGCTTTGACTTATCCGACCCGAACCCAGGCGACGGCAAAACGTATGGATTGGAACAGTCCCCAAGCCCTGACTTGGTATCCAGTCGACCCGCAGCGTTACCCTGCATTGGAGCTGGGATTCGAAGTCGCAAGGCGCAGGGGAACCTGCGGAGCGGTACTCAACGCGGCCAACGAAGCTGCAGTAGAATTGTTTCTTCAGTCAAAAATTAGGCTAACGGACATCGCCAAGGCGTGTCGGTCGGTTTTACATCACCATAATTTCGCATCCAACCCCAGCCTCGAGGAACTGCTAGAGCAGGACCTGTGGGCTCGTCAGGAAGTGATGCGTTGGAATAACTCGCTATGCTAGTGCTTTGTGCCTTTTGGTCTTTATCCGTTTTGAGTTTTGCATCACCAGTCATTCTGGAGTCGCCGCTAGGATGGATACTTGCTGCAGACACCTCGTTGATCCAAGCTTGGGGCGGTCGGCTTTACAACATCGCTCTGATGATGCTCGGCTTGGGCTTCGTCATCTTCGTCCATGAATTGGGCCATTTTCTTGCTGCAAAAATGTTCGGCGTCAAATGCGAGAAGTTTTACATCGGGTTTGATGTACCGATGAAGATTGGACCGATTCGGCTCCCGTCCAAACTTGCCAAGTTCCAATGGGGGGAAACCGAATACGGCATCGGCAGTATTCCTTTGGGTGGTTACGTGAAGATGCTTGGGCAAGACGATGACCCCAGAAAACTCAAAGAAGAAAACCAGAGAATCCAAGGTGGCGATGCCCCAACGGATCCAACTATCAACCCGCAAGAAAACTCCTTAGCGACCGATGCTGCGGTTAGGAAACTGGATCCACGATCTTATCCGGCTAAACCCGTGTTTGCTCGGATGATCATCATCAGCGCCGGGGTCATCATGAACCTGATCTTCGGGGTCCTGATGGCAGCCACAGCGTTCCGATTGGGTGTGCCCTACACACCGGCAGTTCTTGGCAGCACAATGCCAGGCGATCCGGCTTGGAAAGCCGGACTCAAATCCGGAGATCGAATTGTTGGGATCGAGTCGACCGAAGACGACCAAATGTCATTCGATGAAATCCGAAAGAAAGTCGCTATCGGTGGTATCCGCAATAAAGAGCAGCCCCTGGAACTGACTTACGAACGCCAGGGAGAAAGAAACAAGATCAAAGTCACCGGAAGCATGGCTCATGCCGACCCACAAGCCCGCCACAACTTTCAAACCATAGGAATCCGTTCGACGTCCATCACCGAAGTCGGCCAAGCAGCGACGTTTGGCAAACTGCAGGAATTCGAAAATAAAAAACTTAGCGATCTCAAGCCAGGTGACAAGATCTTGGGCGTCGACGGTGTCCTCTTGGAGTCCAACGATGGGTCTGGCGATTTTTTCGGTTACCAACTTGACGAAATACTACACCCCAAACTCAACAAGCAAGTTGAACTGACTGTGGAGCGAAAAGTCGCTGATAGCAAACAAACGATATCCGTCGCCTTAAACCCCCTACCACTGAAGACACTCGGATTGAAATTCCAACCAGGTGCTGTCAGTGTAGTGGCCGACGACTCACCAGCATCCAAAGCCGGTATTCAAATCGGTGACCTGCCCGTTAAGTTCAATGGCCAAGCCATCGCTGATGCCGTCACACTGCCAAATCAAGTCGCAACGATGGCTGGGCAAAAAGTTTCGCTAGAACTTATGCGAGCCAATAGCGATCCTGTTGTTCTGGAGTGGACTGTACCTACCAGATTTGTGCTAGAGAACGACCTACCAACCTACGGACCAGTCGGAATGGAAATCCCCGGTTCAGGTCTTGTCTATCGCATTTCTCCAAAGGTTGCTTCTGTTACCTCCACAGATCCAGCTTCGGAGTCCAGCATTCAACCTGGTGATGTCGTCCAACAAATCCAATTCGGGAAACTTGACCAAACCCACGCCAAGTATTTGAAAGACACCAAACTGGAAGATCTGTTTTCCAAACAGATTCCCATCGATGATGTTCGCAACATGCAGTATGTGCATGCGGTGCTACAAGCCTTGCCAGCGGGAATGCCGCTGAGCTTAGTGGTCGAGCGAAACTCAAAGATCGTTTCCGGTGGGGTCGTTGTTCAAGAGCAGTCCGATGCATTTTCTCCGGATCGACGAATTGCACTGTCTCCCTATCGGCAAACCTATGTAGCGAAATCGTGGGGGCAAGCGCTTCAAAAGGGTGTCCAAGAGATCCGCCGGGGGATCGGTGATGTTCTAGAGTTCCTCCAGTTGATCGTCACGGGCAAAGCCTTTAACTACATCGGCGGGCCGGCGACGATTGCAGTCCAAGCAACCTCGGCAGCGTCCCAAGGTGTGACTTCGCTGCTGATGTTCTTGACACTTCTGAGCGCTAATTTGGCCGTTGTGAATTTTCTACCAATTCCCGCCCTCGATGGCGGTCACATGGTCTTCTTGGCCGCCGAAGCGATCACGGGTAAGCCGGTCAACGAAGACTTGCAAATGAAGCTGACCATCGGCGGAATGATCGCGCTGCTATGCTTGATGGTCCTTGCGTTCCGCAATGACATCCTCTTTTTCCTAGGGGCTTGGATGTAAGTCGTGAAGCCTTGGCACTATTTTGCATCCTTCTTGGTCCCGATTTTGGCCGCCTTGGGCCTAGCCCTAGGGGGTCCTTGTGCTTGGCTAACGGTCCTGGGCGTGTTCATTGCGATCCCAACATTGGATGCTTTGCTGGGAGTTCAAGACGGGAACCTTGACGAGTCTGCAGTTCTAGAAGCCCGCTCCAAAACGCTCTACAGTTTGATTCTCTATGCACACCTGCCAATACAAATCCTGCTGATCCTTTACCTTGGGTTCGTCTGGAATTCCACCAGCCAACCAGCATGGGTACGCACCGGATGGGTCCTTTCGGT
>JAGWZB010000334.1 GCA_018969045.1 Planctomycetota bacterium
ACTGCGCCGTCGACGGCGAAGACATCGCGCAATTGACCATGCATCGCTTCTGTCTAAACGCGTCCTCTGGTCAATACCCAAACCTGGACGACCGTCAGCAACTCTGGGACCTCTTGGTTGTCTGTACCTTGAATCGGATCCGAAAACATCTTCGAGATTGCAATAGGCTCAAACGCTCGGGCTTGAACCGCGTGGTCTTTAAATTCAAACGTTCCGAAGCACTCGAAGATCTGCAGGCTCCAGAAGGCCCCACCATCATGGCCGATATGGTCCAATCCTGGCTCGATCGACTTGATCGCGAAGATCCAACAGGCCAACTCAAACAGATCGCTATCTGGTCGATGGAGGATATCTCCGGTAGCGAAATAGCGAGAATTATTAAAAAGCGTAAGTCCCTCGTTTTGCAACAGATTCGCCTCATTCGGATCCTATGGGAGGAGTGCGAGACGTGAATCACGACCCCTTCGATGCAACCTTCACCTACCTGACGGACGACATTTCGGTTTCCCAATGGCGGAGTATCATCGGGATTTGCCAAGCCTACGAGAACTGTCTGTTAGACGGCCAGGATTTGTCGGTAGATGATTTCGCATCCAAATTCCCCGAGATCCCTGGGCAACTCCTGGTGCGAGAGCTTGAGCGTGTTCGCCTCGATGTCCTCGAAGAAGCCTCTGGCAATGAGTTGCCCGCCCAACATGACCCAGCCCAGCGGGAAAGGTATCTGATCCTCGATGAGATCCGAAGTGGCGGGATGGGCCAAGTCTTCCGAGCTTTTGACCGAACTTGCGGACGATTGGTGGCCCTCAAAAGGATCCGAAGCGAGTTGGCTATGGAACCTCATGTGAAACGGCGTTTCTTAGCAGAAGTCGAACTGACCGCAGGCTTGGAACACCCCGGCGTGATTCCAATCTATGATCAGTCGATCGACGCCGATGGACGTGAATTCTACGTGATGCGTCTAATCCATGGCCAGGCTGCCGGTACACTCCAGCAGGCGATCAGCCGCTTTCACGCGGAGACTCTGGACTCCAAACCCGAAGTAGCCAATCCACTTGGCATCAACTCCGTAGAAACAAAACTTCGCCCAGCGAAGGCATGGAACTCTGCTCGACGCGCTGAATTTCGCAAGCTGATCCAGTCGGTTTTGGTCGTCGTAGACACCACCGCGCATGCCCATGGCCGAGGTATCGCGCATCGCGATCTCAAGCCATCGAATATTCTCATTGGTCCTTACGGAGAGACGCTCATCGCTGATTGGGGATTGGCAAAGCGGATCAACTTGATGGCCACACTGGCAGAGCATCGTGACGCAAGCGTCCCGAAGCCTCTGAGGTCTGGGGACAACCCATCGAAGTGGTCCTCGAATTCCCAAGGAGTCGGAACGCCGGGATTCCGAGCACCAGAAACACAAGGAGAAGGTGCATCGGTAAACCTAGTAGCGGCGGATATCTATTCGCTTGGTGCCATCCTTGAGTGCGTGGTCGGTGGGTCGGCTAGAGGCGGTGGAGAATCGGCAGACAGAAAACACTCAACGATCGGTCCGGCGTCGATCCTGCCCCTGATGGCAATCGCCCAGAAAGCGATGTCTAGCGAAGTGACACAGCGTTATCGTGACGCACAATCGATGCGTGAGGATCTGAGCAATTGGCTTGCCGGAGAACCCGTATCGGCTTATTCGGAATCGCTTGCAGAACGCGTTTGGAAATGGCCTAGTCGCCATCGGATAGCGGCTTCTGCGATCGCTAGCGCACTGGTGATCGCTTTGGTCGGTTTTGGATGGTTTTCTTGGTTCCAAACACGGCAAAACGAAAAGCTAGTGCAAGCGTTCAATACCGCATCGGTATTGCTTGAAAGGAACCAGCAAGCCAAGCGATCGATCGAGGAGTCGTTTGCACAGCGTGAGTCCCTGGCGCTGCATGCGATCATCGAGTTTCAATCGCTATTGACCTTGAACCCTTCGTTGCAATCGGATCCACAGTTCTGGAGCGTACGAGAGAAAGTTCTGAAAGAGTCCCGGGCTTTTTACGAAAGCTTGTCCAACTCCTTCGACCAATCCGAAAAATTCGATGACCGTTCTCTCGGGCGTTTGACCGATGCTGCTTTGGCTTTGGTGCTCCTGGAAAATGAACTAGGCAACTTCTCCGATGCTATCCGGATCGCTGATTCGGCTTGCCAGAGACTTCGAAACGTCAAACAATCCTCCAGCAGGCTTGAGTATGATCTCGGACGCATGTTGACATTCAAAGGGAACATTGAATCCCGGCATGGTTGGCAGCAACAGGGGCAAGCCGATCAAGAGCAAGCCGTAGGCTATTTAGAACCCCTGTTGGACTCCAGCGATCTGACTCAAGAGGATCGTCAAAAGGCGTTGAGTCTGTGGAGTCGTGCCGCATCGCCTAGGGCGATTGCCTTTGCGGCCAAAGGTGACTTTCAATCAGCCAAAGAGCTCCTGCAAAAGATTCTTACAAGACTCAATGCCCGTGAATCAGAGAGTTTTGAAGATTCTCTGCTCAAGATCCAAAGCTACGGAAACCTTGGGATGGTTCGGTTCTTTTCCAAAGACACTTTAGGTGCGTATGAAGCCTTGGAGCGCGCCCAAGAGGCTTGCGTTCGATGCGCAAGCTTGATCGATGGCAGTGTCCCGTTTCGCGAGGTTGTGGAGTTCGAAGTCTTGCGAGGAACCTTGGTACGATTCAAAAGCGATTTGATGCTTACCGAGGGCAAGCTCGAGCCTGCGCTTGAAATGCAAAAACAGTCTTTAAGGCAGTTGACCGACGCCCTGAATAAATACCCCAGCAATGCGGACATTCAAACGGCCTACTACAACTGCAGCAATCGACTTCAAACGGTACTTAGCGAACAAGGTAACATTGGCCAGGCTAAACAACTCGCCCGTCAATGGCTGGAGTTGGCTCTGAAGATCCAAATGGCTGATCAGAAAAATCTCAAGACACGAGAATTTGTTCTGCTTGCACAACACACGATGGGACATTTGAGCGAAGCGACATTGGAGCCCCAGCAGGCACAAGGATACTATCGTGAAGCGTTGTCGACGGTTGGTGGTTTGCTAAGCGAGTCGCCGGATAGCCAGGCACTGTTGGCTCAAACCATCGAGTTAAACGTGCACATGATCCGTTTCGAGATCCAGCAATCCACTATCGACATTGCTGAGTCCTACTTGGACGCAGCCATTGAGCACTCCGTCAAACTCAAAAGCCTCCCGGAGCCGAACCCAAAATATGTTGGTAGTATCAAAAACCAGATGCAAGTTGCTCTGCGCATCCTGGAGGGATCGGAACATCGGGAGCAAGAGCAGCGTTGGGAACGGCGCATCCGGGAGTCCGGAGTCGTGCCCTGAGAATGGACGCTTGGCATCAAAGTCGCTGATTTCTCCGAAATCAGTGCGGCTGGCTGGTTAGCCTTTCTAAGGCGATAGCCCAGGGCACATCGAAGCGCCCCCTCTGGGGGCTGATTTCCCCTAAACTCTCCTGATTTTAACGGACGCGCCGAAAAGCCTGGGATATTCTGTCTGTTCTGACAAAACAGACCCTGCATGCTTTACCGACGTTAGAACTGACCTAGACT
Source organism: Planctomycetota bacterium (assembly GCA_018969045.1). Classification (GTDB taxonomy): domain Bacteria; phylum Planctomycetota; class Planctomycetia; order Pirellulales; family Pirellulaceae; genus JBKCUI01. Next base: position 3,586 of record JAGWZB010000334.1, read on the forward strand.
GCACTGAGCGGTTTTCTAGGGTCTTGCATTAGTTAAGTTGATGGAGCTATCGCCACCGACCATGGCGGAGCATTGCATCAGAGGGGTTAGTGATTTCGTGGGTTTAGGGCGTTTGGGATGATCGGAGGTGTGTTTGCCCGAAATGTTGGGTTGTCCACGGTGCTTAAGCTATCGGCCTTTGTCCTTCAATTTGCGATGCTGCCTGTTTTGGTCCGTGCCTTGGGGGCCCATGAGTACGGTGTCTGGGTAGCGATGCAGTCGTTGGTGGTTTGGGTCTCGCTTCTAGAGTTGGGTCTGAGCAAGGGGCTTCGAAACAAGTTGATTGAGTCTCTGGGGGAGAAGAAGCATGAATTGGCGAGGAGCTACATCTCGTCATGTTTTCTTGGGCAATTGCTTTTGTGGAGCTTTGTTTGCTTGCTTTTGTATTTGGTATTGTTGTTTGGTGAGTTTCCTTGGGCTCGATGGATGAAGAGCCAAGGGGATGACCACCAGATCGCCATGGGGTTGTTTCTCAGTTTCGTTTCCTTTGCATTGATGCAGCTCTTTGGTGTGACCAACGCAATTTTGTATGCCAAGCATTGGAATGCGGCGACGGCATTGGTTGGCTTTTTCAGTTCGGTTGGTTTGTTCTTGTATGCGTATTTGTCGGATCGGTATGGTTTTGAGTTATCGATTCCTAAATTGGCGTATGCAAATCTGTTGTTGTTGGGTTTGGGCTATTTGATCCAGTCGGTGTATCTTGCGAAGGTGTTTCCGGAGCTAGTGCCGACTTGGCGATTGTTCCGATGGGGTCATTTCCAGGAGGTGATTTTCAGTGGTAGTCGTTTTCTGCTGATCGAGATCACTTACATTGTTATTTTCGTCATGGATCGTTGGATCGTGCTTCAGATTCTCGGCCCTGGTGCTGTGACCGAGTATGACATCCTGCTTCGATTATCTTCGATCGTGACGACTGGTTATGCGTTGTTTATCGGACCGACTTGGGCGCTTTCCGGGACGGCTTGGGCCAAGCAAGACTCTGCGATGATGACCAAGCTGTGGAGGATCGTGTCGGGTTTGATGATCCCATTTGCGAGCGTAGCCGTGGCGATTGGATTGTTGATGAATCCCTTGATTCATGTTTGGGTCGACCCGGCGATCGACGTGCCGATACTTGCCCGAGTTTCGATGGTGGTTTATTCATGGGTGGTGATTTGGGGAGCGGGTTACGCAAGCTTGCTCAATGGGATTGGTCGAGTGCGCGAGCAGATGCTCTGTTCGGTCATGGCCTGTTTGATGAACATTCCGTTGTCAATTTATCTGTGCCAAATCCAGGGTGTGGGGATAGCCGGAGTGCTCATAGCCAGCACGTTGTCTCTTTCCATGTTTGCATTGGTTGCACCTTTTGTGTGGCGTGATTGCCGCAGGAGTTGCAAAGCGATTTGATGAGAGTCAGCACCGTCATTCCTGTCTATAACCGCCAGGATTTGATCCGTCATGCGATCGAGTCTGCGCAAATGCAGGGCC
>JAGWZB010000335.1 GCA_018969045.1 Planctomycetota bacterium
TGATCGGCTTACCCAGATAATCTTGGTCGTCCAATCCCATGCCTTTGAATCGGGAGCGATGCCCAAAGCTGCGAAGATCGTCTGGGCTGAACCAACGTGCGGAGCGTAACTTCTGGGGATTGTTGTCGGAGGTCATGGACAGTGAATGTTAGCGTTTCGTGTTGAAGATTCGGTCGCCGGCGTCACCTAAGCCTGGGACGATGAACTTCTGATCATTAAGTTCCTGGTCGACCGCACCGACGTAGATTGAAACGTCTGGGTGTTCTTCGTGCAAGGCTCGGATGCCTTCGGGTGCGGCGATGACGCTCAGGACGCGAACATCTCGAACGCCCCAGCGTTTGAGGGCCGCGACGGCCACGCGTATGGAGCCACCGGTGGCCAACATGGGATCGAGCACGAAGCCTACTTGGGCTGGATCGTCTTTGGGCAATTTGCAGTAGTACTCGATCGGTTTTGCGGTTTCTTCGTCGCGGTACATACCCAGATGCCAGACTTCGGCGCTTGGAATCAGTTCGAGGATCGGATCGACCAGTCCCAAGCCGGCTCGAAGAATGGGGATAATCGCGATGCGTTGTGCAATCCTCTGGGCTCTCATGCGAGTCAGGGGGGTATCGATTTCAAAATCCGAGAGACTGAGGTCTTCGGTTGCGCGTACCGCCAGGAGCATCGACAGTAGCCGTATTTGGTTACGGAACAGCACCGAGGGTGTATTTTGGTCTCTCAGGATGGCCAGATGATGTTTGGCCAACGGATGGTGCAATTCAATGGTTTTGGACATCGCGGGACTTTCCTATTCCAAGTTCGAGATATCGATGTATCGATACGTGCCACGATTGCGTTCAGCAAGTTCGCGGATCCACGTTCCATCGTTGGGGGCGGGGCCATGATTGAATTGGATAGTGTGGATGGTCGTCAAGGATCTCTCGGCCCGGTTTTGGATGTCGATCAGCTGCGACTCGGTCAACGAAGGCTCTGCGGCGTCGGTCAAAAAGAAAAGAACATCGGGGGAAAAGGACAGTCCCATTTTCAAGCCTGGGATGTGTTCGGTTCCTCCAGAGGGTTTGATCGCTTTGATAAAGCGGATCGCTTTTTCTTTGTTGATTTCGTTAGCAGCGAGCAGTTTACCTGCAGCAGATCCGTTGCTTAAGGATCCCGGCGATTCGTTGTAGAAGACGATTTGAAACTGGTTGCGCTGGCCCAGCGAGCTGATACTCTTGAGCAATTCCGATTTTGCAAATCGAATCGGAGCTCCTTGAAACTCTTCCATGGAAGCCGATCGATCAAGAACATACACGAAATTGGAGCCCGATCCTTTAAGACCCATGAAGGTCGCTGTGGTGGCCCCTCCGGATCCATCGCCCGAGTTGCCTTGTTTGTCGCCTGTTCCTGAGAGTCCTTGTCCTACTTTGCCCAGGGCGCTTCCTATGGCGCTTGAATCTGCAGAGTTGCCGATGAGGTCTTTGGTCAGCTCGCTCAGATCGATCGGTGCCGCCGCGGTTGAGTTTGATTCGGATGCGGGAGAGTTGGCTTCGAGGTTTTGCTCGCTTGGTCCTTTTTGGTTGGAACCTTGGCTAACGTCACTTAGTTCATACCGCTCCCCTTTTTGAGTAGCATGAAAAACTGCGATTCCTACAGGCCGGTCCAGCAAGTCCCCTGATCCTCGGCGAACTGGTTGCCACAGGAACGCCAGGCAGAGGAAAGCCAACGTATGAAACACCGAGCTGATTAGCCAAGCTTTTACGTCTTTCCAGGGATTGGGCTTGTACTCAAATCCTTCGATATTCCGTCGCGTCATATACTGATTTGCGCGAGGTTTGCCTGTTTGTGTCGTTTTCGCCGAGGGTGCTTGCCCAGACCGAGGCAGTTGGGTATCCAGCGGGCTTGTCGGTTTATCGTCCGAAGCTTGGGGCAAAAGGGGGTCGTGCATCGCTGGAGTTTCGATATTTCTTTGGAAAACAGGGGATCCTACCGTGGTTTACCTTTCCCATGTTATATTATAAGCCATCGACGGATCGGGTTGCGATCCAAATCACAAATTCCCGTTTCCGCTGTAAGTTTCAAAGTTTCAAGGGTCCAAGCCTTGAGGGATGCAAGAGGTTCCTAGATGATTCGAAATTCTGATCCATCGATGCGTCGATGGCTTTGCTCTTTGGTGCTAGCTGGGGCAGGTTTTCTGATCCAAGGTGGGATGGTTTTTGGTCAAACGGCCGGTGACTCCTCCAACCAAGCTGGAGCGAATAAGTCCCAGAAGGAATCTGAGAAAGAGGAGGAGATCACCGCCAAGGTGATCAAAGTGATCGATGGAGATTCCATCAAAGTGCGGACTGCCGAGGGCAAGGAGTATGAGATTCAGATCGAAGGAACCGATGCACCTGAGTTGAAACAAGAGTACGGCAAAGAGTCCAGCGAAGCGTTAAAAAAGATGGTCTTTGACTCGGACGTTCGAGTTTCTTGGAAAAAGAAGGATAATTTTGATCGTCCTTTGGCACAGGTCTATCGTGGAGACAGGCACATCAACGCCGAGATGATATCCTCCGGCAACGCGTGGCACTTTAAGCGTTACAATCAGTCGCAAGCCTTGGCCGATCTTGAGATCCAAGCCAAAAAAGAGAAAAAGGGGCTGTGGAAATTGGAAAACCCGATCGCACCGTGGGATTACCGAAAAGAAAATAGGGCTCCAGACAAGCCTGACCGATAACCAAGCGGTAGGCATAAACCAAACGGCTTCGAACTGATTCGCTTTACGTCCCATCGATAATTGTCTATGTCAAAACAGATTCGACTCACACCCCTTGAAGGTGGTCGACCAACGGAGATCCGATGCGTCAGGCCCTGGTAAGCGACATTCATGGAAACATCGAGGCATTGAATGCAGTGATGGCTGACATCGCTCAGCAATCGGTCGACGAGCTGATATGCTTGGGGGACATTGTCGGTTATGGTCCCAACCCCATCGAGTGCCTTGAATTGATCATGAAAAAGGCCAAGCTAACGATTTTGGGCAATCACGATCAAGCGTCGGTGTTCGATCCAAGTGGGTTTAATCCCATTGCAATGAAGGCGATTCTCTGGACTCGGAATGAACTCGAGAAAGGGAGTCGCCGAGCTGTCGATCAGCGTTGGGACTTTATCAATGAGTTGCCCAAGCAGCATCAGATGGACAAGATGCTCTTTGTGCATGGATCCCCCAACGATGCGACCAACGAGTATGTTTTTCCCGAGCATGCTTATGATAAAACCAAGATGGATCGATTGTTTGCGAAAGTCCCGTTGTACTGTTTCCAAGGGCACACCCACATCGCTGGGGTTTTCACACCAGATCCGCTTTTCATCGACTTGGAAGAATGCGATTACAGTTTTTCCCTCAGTCGCGAGAAGCTGATGATCAACATTGGCAGCGTCGGTCAGCCGCGTGATGAGGATCCCCGCGCCTGCTATACGATCCTTGATCATGCTGCCAAGAAAGTCTTCTTTCGCAGGGTCGCCTACGACTTTGAGGCCACCATTGCAAAGATCTATAAAATACCCGAGCTGGACAATCAGTTGGGGGACCGCTTGAGGGCGGGAAAATAAGTTTCAATTAGTGGCGTGAGCCTTGGAATAGACTACCTTGCGAACTGCAATCATCAGCGATATTCATGGGAATCTCGAAGCCTTGCAAGCGGTGCTCAAGGATATCGAGAAGCAACGAGTCGATCGGATTATCTGCCTGGGAGATGTGATCGGCTACGGACCGAATCCTCGCGAGTGTTTGGACTTGGTGATGAAGATGCAAGTTTGCGTTATCGGAAACCATGATTACGGAGCGGTCAACGACCCGGAAGGTTTTAGTGCAGCGGCAGAACGAGCGATCTTTTGGACGCGGCAGCAAGTCGAGCGGAGCGACGATCCGGAAGATGCCCGCAGGCGGATCCAGTTCCTGATGAAGCTTCCAAGAATTTACTCCGAAGACAAGGTGCTCTACGTACACGGTTCGATCCGAAACCCGATCAACGAGTACGTCTTTCCTGACGACATCTATAATCGCAGGAAGATGGAGCGCCTCTTTATGATGATTGAAACGTATTGCTTTCAGGGCCATACACATCAGCCGGGGATTTTCACACCCGATTACAGTTTCTTGCCACCGGATTCTTTTCATTACAAGTACCGATTGACTGAGCCTAAAGCTATGATCAATGTCGGTAGTGTCGGACAGCCTAGGGACGAAGATTGCCGCAGTTGCTATGTGATCTACGAGCCACCCAACGTGGAATTCCGACGCGTCGAGTACGATATCGACATTACGGCAAATAAAATATTCGCTATCGCCGACTTAGATCCGTTCTTAGGGGAACGGTTGTACCGAGGAAATTGAGGAGCACTCGAAGAGCCGCTTTTGCATATCCGATGATTATCGAAGGAATTATCACTACCGAAGATGACCATGGAAATATGCACGTCGCGCCCATCGGGCCGCATGTCGACGAGTTATTGCAATCTTGGGTGTTAAAACCATTCAAAACATCGACAACCTTTGCGAATTTGGTGCGGAGCAATCGAGGTGTGTTCCATGTCGTCGATGATAGCTTGCTCTTGGTACGATCGGTCTTAGGGTACTCCAATCGTGTTGAGCATCAGCCTGCAGCACGTCTATATGATGAGATCGGTTGGGTGCTGACGGATGCTTGTCGAGCCTTTCCGCTGCGCGTTAGCCATTGGGATACACAAACGGAGCGAGCCGAGGCGATCTGCCAAGTTGGTAAGAGTATTGAGCTTCGGGCGTTTTGGGGATGGAATCGAGCTGTCCATAGTCTGATCGAAATGTCGGTGCTCTGGAGTCGAAGGCATTTGATGGACATAGAGGAACTTTGTGGCGAATTCCAACGGCATCGCATCATCGTCCACAAGACGGCAGGTGCCCGCGAGATCGCAGCACTTTCCCTCTTGGAGGATGCACTTGGCGAATTCATCGATGGAGTGAGAACTTCTGGAGGCGGTCAATAACGACATACTCTCCAACGGAGTGGGCCGGTAGAGACAAGAGTACCTATGAACAACGAAGACGAATTTGCTACTAAACCTTTGAAAGACCAGATGAATCGATCGAA